>CACZPI010000121.1 GCA_902783005.1 uncultured Ruminococcus sp.
GAAAAAGCAGGCTATCTGAACCTTGTGGAATCAAACGGCTTCAAGATGAACGTTTACAGTACGGGGGCAGAAAACGGCAGACATACCATCGTCGGACTTGCAGGTTTTCCGTGCTTTGCATTTCCTGTTGAGACGACAAAGCTCAACGAACTGCTGGGCAAGGAAAATACGATCGTGTACCCTGACCGTGCAGGTTACGGTTTCAGCGGTGATTCGCTGAAAAAACAGACTCTCAGGCAGGTAGTCGAGGACTACCGCACGGGACTGAAAAATGCAGGATTTGAAGCGCCTTATGTGCTTATGGGGCATTCCTACGGCGGCTATTATGCGATGATGTGGGAGGCTATGTATCCCGATGAGGTCGAATCCATTATTTTTCTCAGCGGCACAACGATTCCCCGGAATGAATGCTATTTCGATGTGGATATCACTTCCGAATATCCGTCGATGAAGGAAGCCGGAAGGGAATGCCGCAGAATGATCCTGCGTACATGGCTGGGACTTGACAGACTTTTCCCTTCAGAAGATACAGGCTCGGTTATGCCGGGAGCAGCTTTTTTCTCGGAAGAACAGAAAGCCCTTACAAAATGCTGCAATAACCGCGGGGTAACTCCTGCGGTGTCATCCGAACTTCTGAATATGGAAGATGCGACCCGTGAGATCATGGCCACTGTGAAGCCAACCGAGACACCCAAAATTTACTTCTCCAATATTCCGACCTGTGTGGAGGATGTCATTGAGTATCATCATTTTATGAAAGCCGATTTTGAAGCAGAGGGCAGGGAGTTGAGTGGTTCTGAAACGATGGCAAAGGCAGAATGGAAGAATTTAGGATGGCTTTATCAGAAAATGTATGACGACGAACTCGGATATTTTACAGACTGCGTCGGCAATTGCGAAATTGTAAGCATAGGTGGAGATCATGGCATCTTCTATGCACAGAAACCGCAGCAGGTCGCAGATTCCATACTTGATTTCCTTGCACAGACAGAAGAATGACACAAAGCGGACGGTTTTGAGGCTGTCCGCTTGTATTTTGTTGCTTCCTTATGTGAAATTCCGGGAAAGTGCAGATGTCTGGAAAGGGATTCCGCTGCAAAACGGAGCTGCTTGCATAGCAGGCACCCCGTCGAATCCGAGCATCAGCATCCGCTCTCTGGCAGCCGCAGCAGGCACGCCAAAGAATGCAGCAGACTGCCGGATAACAAACCGGACATCGTCAGCGGTGCGAAAGGCACGGCAGCGGGAATAAAGCTCCTCTGCCTTCCGCATGAATGCTTCCTTTGGCATCATCGCACATGCTGCGATCCTGTCTGCCTGCTGCTCGGCACGCACAGTAAATCCGTTTTCCGGATCCTCCTGCCGTGCAGCGCAGGGAAAAAGGTGCGGATCCCGGCCGTACATTGCCCGCAGGCAGAATGCATAGCGCTGGATCTGGTCGTGTACAAGCATGTGCATGGCTGCAAGGCGCAGCCTTTCCGGTATTTCTGCGATTTCCGGAGCGATCACGGCGCTGCGGCCGTGCAGCTCCCGCCGGTAGCACTGCTCTGACCGGGGACTGCAGAAGGTGCCGACGCTGTTGAGATAGCTGTATTCACCGGGGAGCGTGCCGGGCATGTGCGCGGCGTACAGATGAAGGCCGAGCTTCCGCGCCATGTAGACTGGGTCGATCCGGGTCGGACGGCGATGTACATACAGATAGCCGTAGACACGTTCAAGGAGCTTTACGGCAGCATCGTCGGATGCCGTTTCCGGATTCCGGAACAGCAGGTCTTCTGTGAATGTCCGGTCGCGGCGCTGCGGCAGGGTACGGCACATACCGGTGCAGACAATGGAAAAGTCATCAAACAGCCGTGAGAATGTGCCGCTCAGCTGCGCATGCAGCAAGGCTGTCCGGTGGTAGCGGCGCCCATCCTCATTCGACAGGATGTCGGCTGACAGGACGGCATGCAAATTCACATGATCTTCAAATTGCGCAAGGTCATCGGTGTCGATCCAGTGGATCCCGGCATGAATGACACGGACTGGAATTTCCCGGATATTGTCGGATCGGATGAAGCGGGTGACTGCATGCCGGATCTCCTCATGAAAGCGTTCCTCCAGACAGGTAGTGAATGCATATTCCATAAAATTCCCTCCGCTCTGATTCAGGTATGGCTTGACATTCTCATGCATTTGATGTATAATAGATATGAAGTCGAACGTCATATTTATTATAAAACATTTGTTCTCATTTGTCAACCCTCAGTTGCATGCAATATGAAATTCGACGTCATATCCAATGAAGCATCCGTTCCGGAGGTGATCCTGTGTCCGCTTATATTTGTATTGATCTGAAGAGCTTTTATGCTTCTGCGGAATGTGCGGAGCGCGGACTGGATCCGCTGCGCACCAATCTTGTGGTAGCAGATGAGAGCCGGACGGAGAAAACGATCTGTCTGGCAGTATCGCCGTCTCTGAAAGCCATCGGCATTCCCGGGCGTCCCCGGCTGTTTGAGGTGATCCAGAAGGTAGAGGAGGAAAACCGGCGTCGGCTGGCAAGGGCGCCGTATCATGCTTTTTTCGGGCAGTCCTATGATGCGGGCGAGCTGGCGGCGGATCCGTCACTCGAGCTGACATATGTCATCGCACCGCCGCAGATGAAGCGCTACATGGATGTCAGCACCGCGATCTACCATATCTACCTGCGCTATATTGCCCCGGAGGATATCCATGTGTATTCGGTCGATGAAGTATTCATGGATGTGACCGGGTACTTGGAGACCTATCACTGCACTGCCCATGAGCTGGCGATCAGGCTGATCCGGGAAGTGCTGCGGGAGACCGGCATCACTGCGACGGCAGGTGTCGGAACGAATATGTATCTGGCCAAGGTGGCGATGGATATTGTCGCCAAGAAAATGCCTGCCGACAAGGACGGCGTGCGCATTGCGGAGCTTGATGAAATGTCCTACCGGCGGGAATTGTGGTCACACCGGCCGATCACGGATTTCTGGAGAGTCGGCGGCGGCACGGCAAGGCGGCTTGCTGCGCTGCATATTGAAACGATGGGCGATCTTGCACGGTATACTCTGCACGGAGAAAAGCGCCTCTTCCAGATGTTCGGCGTCAATGCCGAGCTGCTGATTGACCATGCGTGGGGCTTCGAGCCGTGTACGATGGAGGCAATCAAATCCTATCGCCCGGAGGGACACAGCCTTTCACAGGGACAGGTGCTTTCCTGCCCGTATACCGCGGAAAAGGGAAGGCTTATCTGCCGGGAAATGACAGATCTGCTTTCTCTGGATCTGGTGCGCAAGGGTGTTGTTGCCGATCAGATCGTGCTGACGGTGGGATATGACAGCACCGGCATTCCGGAGGATTATGACGGGGTGATCGAGAGCAATTACTATGGCAAGCGCGTGCCGCGCCCGGCGCATGGATCGGTGAATCTGGGGCGGCAGACGTCTTCGACACGTTTATTTGTAGAAGCTGCCATGCAGCTGTATGACCGGATCGTTGACCCGGATCTGATGGTGCGCCGGATGTATGTGGTCGCAAACCATGTGATCCCCGAGCAGTATGCCCGGGAACCGGAGCTGCAATATAGCCTTTTCGATGATGTGGAGGCTGTGGAGCAGCAGCAGGAGCAGGAGCGCGAGGCGCTGGCACGGGAGCGCAGCCTGCAGGAAACGCTGCTGGAGATCAAGGGGAAATTCGGCAAGAATGCCATTCTCAAGGGAATGAATTATGAGGAAGGCGCGACCGCCCGCGAACGGAACGGACAGGTCGGCGGCCATAAGGCGTGAGGTGTGTATGGATCTGTATGAAGATATTCTGGAAATGCCCCGGTACACGCTGCGGCAGCATACGCCCATGTCTATGCAGAGCCGTGCGGCGCAGTTTGCACCGTTTGCCGCACTGACGGGCTTTGATGAGGAGATCGGAGAGGCGGCAAGACTGACCGGTGACCGCCATGACCTGACAGAGGATGCCCTGCAAAAGCTGAATGCGGCACTGGTCTGGCTTTCGGAGCATGAGCCGGAGCGCCCGGAGATCCGGGTGACCTATTTCCAGGCGGATGCATTGAAAGCCGGCGGTGCCTATGTGACGTATACCGGCCGCATGCGTTTTCTGGATGAGGCGGAAGGAAAACTGAAATTTACGGACGGGACAGCGATCCCTTTCCGGGATCTGACCGGAATCCATATCCTGCACAGAAAGGATGAATCGCAATGATATACCGGGATGATGCTCCTGAATTTCTTCTGGTACAGCCGGCAGACAGTCAGGAACGTGCGAATTTGTCGGAGGAAGTGACACGGATCCGCGAAATCAGCAGCAGACCCTTTGCACTTGTGACCTATGACGTTACCGACTGGAACCGGCAGCTTTCTCCGTGGAAAGCACCGCCGGTATTCGGGAACGAAGCATTCGGCGGCGGCGCAGAGGAAACGCTTTGCGAGATCCGGGACTCTTTGATCCCCGGAGCGATCCGGGAGCTTGGACTTTCAAGGAAGATCCCGGTGATCGTTGGCGGATATTCGCTGGCAGGGCTGTTTGCGCTGTGGGCTGTATACAGGGAAACGGATTTCCGGGCAGCTGCCGCTGCTTCGCCGTCAGTCTGGTTTCCGGGATGGATCGACTTTGCGGAGGCGCATCTGCCGTCTGCCGGTGCCGTTTATCTAAGCCTGGGCAAAAAGGAAGAACGGGTGCGCAACCGGACAATGGCACAGGTCGGTGCCTGCATCCGCAGACAACATGCACTTCTGGAGCAAGGAGGGATCCGGTGTACCCTTGCATGGAATGAGGGCAATCATTTCACACAGCCGGAGCGAAGAACGGCGGCTGCATTTGCCTGGTGCATGGAACATTGTTAACCGTTATCTTCCGGATTTTGTCATACTTGACAAAATCTTCCGTATATGATACAATAATAAAAATGGATATAGGAGGAAGCTCCATGAAATCCCTGCGTTTAACTGCAATGCTGTGTGCCGTACTTTTTCTCGGCATGACCGGCTGCGAACCCAAGGCAGCCGAATCCGAACCCGATTCGTCCGCAGAGACCACCATTGCCGGAGCGGCCGTTACGCCGCTGCCTGCTGTGACGACCTTTACGGCGCAGACGATGGACGGCGGAACATTCACATCCGAAGATCTTGCTGCCGCGGACATCACGGTCATCAATATCTGGCAGACGACCTGCCCGCCGTGCATTTCCGAGATGCCGGAGCTGGCACGCCTTGAGAAGGCGCTTCCGGACAATGTGCGCTTTGTGACATGGTGCCTTGATGCACCGACCTATCCGGGCACTTCAAAGCATATTATGGAGAAGGCCGGCTTTGAGGGAACGACCCTCATCTCGGCAGAAGGCGACCTGCTCACGATGGTGTATCAGGTAATGTATACCCCGACAACGGTATTTCTGGATTCCAAGGGGAATCATGCTGCCCCGGAGCTTGTGGGCTCTCCGGAGCAGACGATCGAAACCTATATGACGTATATCAATGCCGCCCTGCGTGAGGTCGGCAAGGAAGACATTGTGATCAATCTGGACTGAGGATCCGGAGGAATGGTATGGATACAAAATATGATGTGATCATAGTCGGCGGCGGACCAGCAGGTCTGTCCGCCGCAGTCTATTGCAGGCGTGCGCTGCTGCGGACGCTGGTGATCGAAAAGGACTACATGGGTCTGGGCATGATCGCCGCCGCTGACCGTGTGGAGAATTATCCGGGTGTGCCGTCTGTGCAGGGGTATGATCTGGCAATGACGATGCACCGGCAGGCAGAGACGCTTGGCGCAGAATTTCTGGAGGCGCGTGTCACGGAGATGGAGACTTCGGATATGGGATTTCTCCTGAAATGCAGGCAGCATGCACCGTTGTCCGCCCGCTGCGTGATCTATGCAGCGGGGGCATCCTATCGTCGCCTGGAGGTGCCGGGGATCGAACAGATGGGCGTGTCGTACTGTGCGACATGCGACGGTGCGTTTTACCAGGGGCAGGAGGTTGCGGTCATCGGCGGCGGGGATGCCGCTTTTAATGATGCGCTGTACCTGTCGGGCATTGCATCGAAGGTCTATCTGATCCACCGGAGCGATACATTCCGCGCCAATGCGGCCGCACAGCAAAGGCTTGCCGGCAGATCCAATATCGAATGCATCCGGAATGCGGTTGTGACCCGGATCCTTGGTGATGCACGGGCAGAGGGGCTGACCTATGAACAGGATGGCGCGGAACACCGGCTCATGGTCAAGGGCATTTTCTCTGCGATCGGCCGCGTACCGGATACCGGAATCATCCGGCACCGCGAAATCCTCGACAAGGATGGATACATCCGGGCAGGGGAGGATTGCATCACGGCGATCCCCGGATTCTTTGCTGCGGGTGATGTCCGCACCAAACGGCTTCGTCAGGCTGTTACCGCTGCGGCTGACGGCGCGAATGCAGCAGCTTCGGCTGAGCTGTTTCTGCGCAGATAAAACAGGAAGCCCCCTGAATTCTTTTCAGGGGGCTTGCATTATCCTTGCAGCAGATCCTTGATGTTCTGCATTTTATCGTCCCAGTCCGCGCTCTGCTCGGCACAGCGCTTCAGATCATTCGACAGCATGGCAAGTGTTTCCGGGGGCAGATCCTTTTTATAGCGCAGCTTGTGCTCGACGCTTGCCCAGAAATCCATTGCCAGTGTGCGGAGCTGCACCTCGGCCTTGACAAGGCGTGTCTCACGTTCCAGGAAAATCGGTACGGTTACGATCAGATGCAGGCTCCGGTAACCGTTTGGCTTCGGGCTGGCAATGTAATCCTTCTTTTCCAGGAGCGTAATGTCATCCTGCCGCAGAAAGCTTTCGGCAAGCCGGTAAATGTCGTCACGGAAGGAGCAGACGACCCGGATCCCCGCAATATCATCCAATCCCTGTTCGATACTGTCGAGTGTCCGGGGGAGCTGGCGGGAATGGAGCTTGTGCATGATGCTGGCATAGCTCTTGATACGGGAGGAGATGAATTCGATGGGATTCTTTTCGCCGCGCAGGGAGAACTGCTCATTGAGAACGCGGAATTTTGTCTCGATTTCCATGATGGCACAGCGGTAATAGCTGAAAAACTGGTCGATCGGAAAGGTCTCCTCCTCCAGGAGCCGGATAAAATCCTCTTCCGTGAGTTCGGAAAGCTGTTCGAGCTTCCAGCGAAGCTCGTCTCCGTGGTCTTCCTTGATGGTAAACTGGTTCATAGCGGTTCCTTTCTATTACATTCTGGAATACTATCTGCATTATACCATAGTTTTTGTCGGAAAGCAACCCGGAATCTGTCGGAATAAACAAACCGAAATTTGAAATGTAACTGTTTTGTCATTTTATGACGTATCAGGAAACCGGTTTGTCATTTATTTGATAGATTGTAAATCGCGATAAATCGCCAGAAAATAATGGTTGAAAAAATAAGATGAAAAATTTGGCTAAAATGCTATTGACAAGAACGGGATTTTATGGTATAATCTGAATTGTGCTATACCAATCGGATAGCTGTACCATAAAAAAGTAACAAATTGGTGCAAGTCGGAAACAGTCAGAAACAGATGACGACAAGTATAGAAAACAAGTAAAAGGATATACCGGCAGCAGATCCGTAGACAAGGATCGTTTAGAATCGTTTAGAATCGTTAAACATCATGCTGCACGGCAGATCCGCAAGCAGATCCGGAAAAGGGGTTCTACAAAGGAGTTCTTAATATGAAGAAGATCAATCAGGACAAAGGATGCTCTGTCCGAAGAGGCTGGAAGAATCTGATCGCGGTGCTCAGTGCGGCAGCACTGGCCGCAGGTTGTGTGCCGATGGGCGCTTATGCAGCCCAGACAGCAGATACAGCGGAAAGCGGTGTATTTGAGGTCATTGCAGATGATGCGCTGGAGGCACAGTATAATCGTTATGCCAATGAAGATCCGGAGCGCTTTGTCGTAGTGGATGACCGCGCTGCAGCAACGCCGGACATCAATTCTCTGACCCATAACCCTCGCTTTGACGGCGCAGCCATGCAGAGCGGCATTGATGTGTCGAAGTACCAGGGAACAATCGACTGGACGGCAGTTGCCGGAGATGATATTGATTTTGCGATTGTCCGTGCAGGCTACCGCGGCTATGGCAGCACAGGTCAGCTTGTGGCAGATCCGAAGCTGCGTGTCAATATGGAAGGCGCGGCTGCTGCCGGACTGGATGTCGGCCTGTATTTCTTTACCCAGGCGATCAATGAACAGGAGGCCATTGATGAGGCCAATTTCGTTCTGACACAGATCCAGGGCTTCCCGCTGACGCTGCCGATTTATTATGATATCGAAGCAGTTACCTACGCCTCCGGGCGCATGGATAATGCAGGCCTGACGATCGCACAGCGCACGGCCAACTGCCAGGCATTCTGCGATACCATCCGCGCTGCCGGATACCAGGCCGGTGTGTATGCCAGCAAGTCCTATTTCCTGAATTATCTGGATCCGGACAATCTGTCCGTTACAAATTCCATCTGGCTTGCCCATTATACCACACAGACCTCGTACAAGGGCGACTATGACATCTGGCAGTTCAGTGATAAGGGCACGGTTGCCGGCATCTCCGGAAATGTTGACCGGAATGTCAGATATGTGACCGGTGCGTCTGAGATCCTGTCCATTCCGCTGTCCTATGCGGAATCGAGCCAGGTTCTGGCAATCGGCGATACCTATGCGCCGGTGCTCTACGGTGAAGGCACCGTGACCTACAGCTCTTCCGACGAGAGCATTGCAACGGTAGACGAAAACGGAATGATCACCGCCCTTCGCAAGGGTACAGCAGTGATTACAGCAGTATCGAGCAACGGGACAAGCGCATCCCTTGAGATCACTGTCAGCCTGCCGGTACATGTTGCGCTGAATTATTCCGCAATGATCTTCACCAAGACCGGTGAAACGGAGACGCTTCCGTCCTCTGCATCCATGGTGAATCTGGTTTCGACGGATGACAGTGTTGTCTGCATTACAGATGACAGAACCATTCAGGCTGTCGGAAACGGTACGGCTGTGCTGATCGCTTCGGATGACGAGGGCAATCAGGTGACATGCAATGTGGTTGTAGACGAAAATCTGATGACCGGCGATGTCAATGCCGACGGACAGCTTGATTCAGAGGATGCTTCGCTGATCCTGCATTTTGTCAGTGAACAGGGAATTGGACTGGGTACTGCAAACATGACCGAGGCACACAGATCACTGTATGATCTGGACGGCGACGGGATCGTCACGGCCGCCGATGCAAGCACTGCGCTGGTTCTGGTAGCACAGAACGGCCTTGCATAATGGGAATCTGACCGGAGGAGAAGGCTCTCCTCCGGTTTCTTTATCGCAATTGCTTGACATTCTGTCCGGAATGTGCTATAATAGCAAGGTAAATCGAATTGCTGCCTGAAGCTGAGGGAAGAACGGTGAGAATCCGTCGCAGCAGCCACTACCGTATCATGCGTCACAGGCATGGAAGTCGGGTCGCTCGTCAGGTGATGCAGGTTTTATACGTTTTTGGGTAATGAAAAGCGTGAGCCGATCAGGCGCTCCGGATGCTGTCCGGCAGGCCTTCTTTGGTGCGCTTGCGCGATGCGTAAAGCGCTTTTTGTTGCTCTCATACCAGAAAAGGAGCAAAAGTTATGAAAATCAGAAGGAATTGTATCTCTGCGATTGCCGCTGCGGCACTGGCATGCAGTGCGATGGGAATGATGCAGGCTTATGCCGATGATTCTGCACAGATTTGTGTCACGGTTGCAGATGCACAGGGCAAGCTGGCGGTTGTGCAGCAGGAAATAACAGTTACAGATGCAGACGGTGACGGCGCACTGACGATCAATGATGCCTTGTATCTGACGCATGAGCAGTTCTATGAGGGCGGTGCCGAGGCCGGCTATCATTCGTCGGTAGGAACCTACGGCCTTGCCATTGACAAGCTCTGGGGCAGCGAGAACGGCGGCAGCTACGGCTATTATGTCAATCACACGGCTGCAATGAGCCTTGCGGATCCTGTCAAGACAGGGGATTATCTGGATGCATTCGTGTATACCGATCTGACCGCCTGGTCGGATGCCTATTCCTGGTTTGATGAAGCGAAAAAGGATGTACAGTCCGGTGAGAAAATCACCCTTACACTGTCCCGTGCAGGCTACGATGCCGACTGGAATCCGGTAACGCTTCCCGTTGAGAATGCAGTGATCAGCGTTGACGGCAATGCAACGGAATTTGTTACCGATGCCGAGGGCAAGGTCACGATCACCCTCACCGATGCCGGCTCCCATCAGATCAGCGCTTCTTCTTCGACCCTGACGCTGGTACCGCCTGTCAGCATTATTACGGTTGCCGGTGAGACGACCGAATCCACTGCGACCGAGACCACCGCGACCGAAACCACTGCAACCGAGTCCACGACGACCGAAGAGACGCAAACCACAGAAACCACTGCAACGACAGCTGGCACCACTTCCGCAACGACCGCTGCGACTACCGCGGGAACAACGACTGCTGCCTCCACAACAGCCGCATCCTCTGCTTCTCCGAAGACCGGCGATGCATCCGGTATCGGTTTTGCAGCGGTGCTGTGCGGCCTGGCCGGCATTGGTTCTTTTGTAGTTGCAAGAAAGCATGAGGACTAAGCGGATCCGATCCGTTCTGTGCTGTATGATCGCCCTGCTGCTTTGCATCGGAATGCTTCCTATGCGGGCAGCAGGTGAAATGCATACCGTCGATGAGGTGCAAGGCCTGATCGACGGTATCGTCGCATATAAGCTGCAGACAGCCGGAGCAGGATCGGTACAGGACTGGATCAACGGCCCTCTGACTGGGGGTGCGGGCACGACAGCAGAATGGTATATCATCAGCATCACACAAAGCCGGGGGGAGGATGTTTCCGCTTACCGGAATGCATTGGAGCGGTATCTGGAGGAAAATGCAGTTTCCTCCGCGACATCCCGCGAGAAATATGCACTTGCGCTGATCGCTGCCGGAGATGGAAGTCCCTATATTACCGAAACGCTGGACAATTCTATCGGACAGCAGGGTATCATGAGCTGGATCTATGGACTGCACATTCTCAATAACGGCTATACCTGCGGAAGCTATACTGCCGATCAGGTGGCCGATATGCTGCTGACCCTGCAATATCCTGACGGCGGATGGGCGCTGTTCGGAGATTATGGGGATATTGATGTGACGGCCATGACTTTGCAGGCACTTGCGCCTTTTGTTCCGTACCGCGGGGATGTGCAGGCTGCGGCTGACCGGGGCATTGCCTTCCTTGCCGAACGCCAGCAGGAGGACGGTGGCTACAAGAGCTTTGGAACTGCGAATGCAGAAAGCACGGCACAGGTGCTCTGTGCGCTGTCGGCGCTGGGGATCGACTGCAATACCGATCCGCGCTTTATCAAGGAAGACCATACCATTCTGGACGGATTGCTGCAATACCGCCTGGAGGACGGCAGCTTTTCACATCTGGCAGGAGACGGCTTCAATGAAACGGCGACAGTACAGGCATATTATTCCCTGATTGCTTATCAGAGAATGTGCAGCGGCCGCTCTCCGCTTCTGGTTCTGGACAGACGCCAGCCGATCGCGCAGCCCGTAACAGACCCGCCCCAGACGGAAGCGATTGCGACCGAGCAGCAGCAGAATGCTGTCACAGAAGCCCCTTTGCCGGGAACATCGGTTTCTGGTGCCGGATCGGCTGCTTCTGCGGCAGTCTCCGGAACGACAGCAGCGACCATGGCGACCACTGCCGTTTCCTCCGGCAGCGTCACAGAATCCGGCCGCAGCACCGTGCAAAGCTCTGCGACTTCGTCGGATACAGGTACCGTACAGCCGGAGACAGTCATTTCTTCTCCGGAAAGCACGACCTCCGGAACCGTGACATCCGTCATGCAGCCACCGCCGCAGGATTCAAAGGGAGTCGGTTATAAGCCCATTGCGATCCTTGCGATCATCGCAGCAGGTGCGGTTGTCAGCATCGTTCTTGTGATCCTGAAAAAGCGCCATGTCAAGAATTTCCTCTTTGTCGTAATTGTCTGCATCGCCGGGTCGGCCGTGGTTCTGCTGACGGATATCCGGTCAGCACAGGACTATTATCAGAATGCGCCGGTTCACAAGGAACATGCGATCGGTACCGTGACTCTTGAGATCCGCTGTGATACGGTTGTCGGGAAATCGGATGCAGAGTATATTCCGGAGGATGGTGTTATCCTTCCTGTCACGACATTTGAGATCGCAGAGGGTGACAGCGTCTTTACCATTCTCACGGAGGCGGCACAGCAGTACGGCATTCATGTGGAGAATACCGGCAGCTCGGCCAATGCGCATGGAATGGTCTATATTGCCGGGATCAACTATCTCTATGAATACGAATTCGGTGATCTGTCCGGATGGGTGTACCATGTCAACGGCATTTCGCCATCACGCGGATGCGGGGATTATCTGCTCTCAGACGGCGATGTGATCGAATGGCTGTATACCTGTGATCTCGGGCGTGATCTGAACGAGGTCTATGAGCAATGAGACAATTTTCTGATTATAACCCGGCGGCGGTTGCCGTCTGGTTTTTCAGCGTGACAGGAATCGCGATGTTTTGCAGCTATCCGCCGCTCACGGCCATTACGGCACTGGGCGGGATCCTGTTCTATCTGCTTGGCGCCGGATTCTCCCATGGTAAGACGCATCTGTTTTTCGGAATGCTGTTTCTGGTGCTGGCGCTGGCAAATCCTTTGATCTCCCATAACGGAGTGACCGTGCTGTTTGTGCTCAATCACAACCCGGTCACGCTGGAGGCGCTGCTGTACGGGATCAATTCTGCCGCCATGATCGTGGGGGTGCTGTACTGGTTCCGGAGCTTTACAAGGATCATGACCAGTGAAAAGCTGCTTTACCTGACGGGGATGCTGACGCCGAAGCTGTCTCTCGTGCTGTCCATGGCGCTGCGCTTTGTTCCGCTGCTGCGCCGCCAGTCGGAGAAAATTCACGACAGCCAGCTTGCCCTGGGACTGTATCGGGAGGATAACATGCCCGATCTCATCAAAGGCAAGATGCGTGAATTCTCGATCCTCATTACCTGGGCGCTGGAAAACGGCATCACCACAGCAGACAGCATGACCGCCCGCGGCTACGGCATCCGTCATCGAAGCACCTATCGCCGTTTCCGGTTTCAAGCCGGAGATATTCTTTTGCTTGGCGTGACGGCGGTCCTGCTTGGCATCTGTGCGTATGTGATCCATAGGGGCGCATTTGCGTTTGCATTTTATCCTGCGGTCACGATGCAGCCGCCGGGGTATCTGGCGGTTTGCGGTCTGCTGAGCTATGCAGTCCTGGTACTGCTGCCATTCGGCATAGAAATGGAGGTTGGCATTCGTTGGCGTTCCTTGCTCTCTCACATGTAAGCTTTACCTATCCGCAGGCCGGAAACGCCGTGCTGCGGGATGTATCCTTTTCCCTGGAAAAGGGTGAATTCGCTGCCTTGTGCGGTGTGACCGGCAGCGGAAAATCAACGCTTCTGCGGATGCTCAAGCGGGAGCTGACACCATTGGGCACGCTGGAAGGAAGCAGGATTTTCCGGGATACGCCGCTGGAATCGCTTGACGATCTGACAGCGGCCTCGGCGGTCGGCTTCGTCATGCAGCAGCCTGAGCAGCAGATCGTGACCGACAAGGTCTGGCATGAGCTGGCATTCGGCCTGGAAAATCTGGGACTTTCCCAGGGGGAAATGGCACGCCGCATTGCCGAGACTGCCAGCTATTTCGGGATCGGTGACTGGTTCGAGCGACCCGTTTCCACACTGTCCGGCGGGCAGAAGCAGCTTTTGAATCTGGCTTCGATCCTGGTCATGCAGCCGGAGGTGCTGCTTCTTGATGAGCCAACCGCGCAGCTTGATCCGATCGCTGCATCGGAATTTCTCACCACGCTGCGCCGCCTGAATGAAGATCTCGGACTGACCATTCTGATCGCGGAGCATCGGCTTGAAGAGCTTGTCCCTCTGTGCAGCCGGATGCTTGTGATGCAGGAGGGGAGGATTGCCGCGGACGGAGCGCCGGCGGGACTGATACAGAAGATCAGGGATGTTCCCGGCATGCTGGAAGCAATGCCCGCTGCATGCCGGATCCATGCAGCCCTGTCCGATGAGCCGGATAGTCCGCTGACTGTGCGTGACGGAAGACATTTCATTGAATCGCATTATCCGAATACCATCCGCTCGCTCCCGGCAGAGAAAAAAACGATTCCGGAGGAAGCTGCCCTGACCTTTGAAAATGTCTGGTTCCGGTACGACCGGCATTCGCCCGATATCCTGCGCGGAATGGAGCTGCATGTGCGATGCGGGGAAATATTCTGCATTCTTGGCGGCAATGGATCCGGAAAATCGACTACGCTGCGAGCCGCAGCCGGTCTCCTTCGTCCTTATCAGGGAACGATACGGATTTTCGGCAAGAAGCTGCGTGAGTACCGGAACCAGACGCTTTACAAAGAATGCTTGGCAATGCTCCCGCAGGATGTACAGACCGTGTTTCTGATGGATACCGTGCGCGAGGAGCTCGAGGCATGCCATGCGGATCCCGGGATGCTTCCCTTTGATCTGTCGGACATCCTGGAGCAGCATCCCTATGATCTGTCCGGTGGACAGCAGCAGATGGCGGCGCTTGCAAAGGTATTGGCAACGGATCCGAAGCTGCTGCTGCTTGACGAGCCGACAAAGGGCATGGATGCGGGTGCAA
This sequence comes from uncultured Ruminococcus sp., assembly GCA_902783005.1. GTDB lineage: Bacteria > Bacillota > Clostridia > Oscillospirales > Ruminococcaceae > UBA3855. The sequence goes on from CACZPI010000121.1 coordinate 14,730, forward strand.
AGCAGCAATTTACGGCAGCTTTGCGGCAATTGCAGGAGTGCGGGGTAACAGTTGTCATTGTGACGCATGATGTGGAGTTTGCAGCCGCATGTGCAGACAGATGCGCGATGTGCTTCGGCGGACAGATCGTTTCCGCGGAGGCGCCGGAGCATTTCTTCTCGGAGCATATGTTTTATACCACGGCCGTCAGTCGTATGACACGCGGCTATTTTGACCATGTGATCCATGCAGAGCAGGCTGTCCGCCTGTGTCAGATGAATGGAGGCCGCTCATGCTCCTGATCCGAAATGCTGCACTTCGTACTGGAATCCGTACCGCTGTTCCGTTCTTGGTGATCCCGGTACTGACGATTGCGGGTGCGGTGGTATTTGACCGGAACCGCCATATTATCATTTCCATGGCAATTGCCGTATTTGCATTGCTTTTGTTTGCGGCCGGCTATGAAAAGCGTTCCACCGGTTCGCGGCGTATGGTGATCGTTGCCGTAATGACTTCGCTGTGCTTTGCGGGGCGTTTTATTCCCTTTCTGAAGCCGGTTGCAGCGCTGACGATCATTACCGCGCTGTACCTGGGCGGAGAAGCCGGATTTCTGGTCGGTGCGCTTGCCGCGCTGCTGTCGAATTTCTATTTCGGTCAGGGACCCTGGACGGCATTCCAGATGCTTGCCTGGGGAATGATCGGGCTGCTTGCAGGGGTGCTTGCCGATCCGCTGCGCAGACATTTTCCGCTGCTGCTTCTGTACGGGCTGCTGGCAGGGCTTTTGTATTCCTTTGTCATGGATATCTGGACGGTGCTGTGGTATGCACAGGGATTCCGGCTTTCCTTATATCTTGGTGCTCTTGTGACAGCGATCCCGTACACGGTATCGTATGCCGTATCGAATGTACTGTTTCTGCTCCTGCTGGCCGGTCCGATCGGGAAGAAGCTCGGCAGGATCAAACGAAAATATGGGATCTGACTTTCGGCAAGGAGGAATTGTTATGTCACAGACCATGTCCTATGAGCTTGACCGGCTGTTTGAACGCGCCCGCGATAACCGGGAACCGCTTGATGAAAAGGCGCTTTTCCGCATTATTGTCCGCTTCCGGCACATGGCGCCGTTTAATGCAGCACTTGTCTATATCCAGAAGCCGGGAACGCAGTTTGCTGCCTCGGCAGAAGAATGGGAACGCCGTTTTCATCGGACTGTCAAGCCGAATGCGCAGCCCATTGTGATCCTCAGACCATTCGGCCCCGTGGATTTTGTATATGATCTTGGAGATACCGAAGGCGAGCCGCTTCCGGATGCATTTTATTCCGCGGATCCGCCGCCGCAGGGAATCGCCGAAGCAGATCTTGACCGGCTCCGGCGTCATATGGCGCTTGCAGGCATCGGGTATGAGGAACGCGCCTATGGGAGCTTGCAGAGTGCAGCGGTACGGTTCCGGGAAGATTGCCGGATCCTGCATGTCCCGGCGGCTACCCCGCAGGGAAAGGACAAACAGATTGAAAGCCATGTGACGGTCATTGTCAAGACCGGACTGAATCCGACTGCGATATTTACCGCGATCCTGCATGAGCTTGCACATTATTATTGCGGTCATCTGATCCCGCCGGATTTCCCGGGGAATGTACCGCACCGGGACGGCTTGTCGGAGATCCAGCAGGAATTTGAAGCAGAAGGCTGTGCATGGCTGATTGCACACCGCCTCGGAATTGACTGCTGCTCAGAGGCCTATCTTGCGGATTATCTGGACGGTGACCGGCAGATCCCGCCTGTCAGCAAGGATGCAATGCTGCGTGCTGTCGGGCAGATCGAACGCATCATCCGCGGAACACTTCGATAAAAAGAGACTGCTGCCATCCGGCAGCAGTCTTGATTTTTTATGGTGTGATATGCTTCGGCCCGAAACCGGGGAGAAAATCGACAAGCGGCAGACCAGCCTGTGCAGCCATCGTCTGACAGAGTGCCTGTCCTTCACGGTGGTCAAGACGGCCGGGGGTGTGGGCATCACAACCAATGATGGCATTGCAGCCCGCTTCTCCGGCGAGCCGGAGAAAATGCGGATCGGTGTAATGCCGGTGTTCCACAACGCCCAGCAGATTGATCTCGACCGGGATCGAATGCGCCTTCAGATAGCTGCAAAGTCTCCGGTATTCCTGGTCATAGATCTCCCGGTCATTCAGACCGCACAGATCCGGGTGTGCGCAGTAAAGGTACCGCCCGGTTTCCATGCCTTCAATGACCATATCGACGTAATTCCGGAGGATCGCCGGATCCTGGAACCGCTGTCCAAGATAGGTGGTGAACGGTTCACGCTCAGCGAAGTGTTCTCCCAGGATCATATAGTCGATCGGGTATCCTTCGAGCAATCTGTCCTGTGCTTCCATCAGCTCCGGAATATATTCCGCTTCAAAGCCAAGGTAGATCGTGATGTCTCTGCGGTATTCGTCCCGGAGAGATTCAACAGAATGCACATAGTCATCAAGCTCAGACGGCATCATGCGCGTTCCGGAAACAAACCCGTCCGGATAGACCCACGGGCAGTGATCGGAGAAGCCGAGCACCTGCATGCCATTACGGATGGCATTTTCAACGTACTGCCTGTCCTCGCCGGAGGCGTGCTTGCAGCGGGAGGTATGTGTGTGATAATTCGCCAGCATTTGCAGGATCTCCTTTAGGAGTACAGACCGGCCTGTGCTGCGAAGACGAGAATGGAGGAGGCATCAGACGAGTCGATCTGGCCGTCACGGTTGTAGTCGGCACGCTGCTTCCAGTCCTCGGACTTGCCTGCATCCTGTCCAAGACCGGTAATGGCTGCATAGACCAGAACCTCCGAAGCATCAACGGAATTGATATCGCCGTCCTCGTTGACATCGCCGTACATAATGCTCAGCATTTCGTTGACGATGAGCCGGTAGGTAGTCGGTTCAAGATCCGGCTGTTCTACCTGAAGATCGAAGGTGGTGACACCATGCTTTAGATCCAGTGTCGTAATCTCACCGGAGGGAAGCGTCGTATCCCCAATGGTGATCTTGCCGTTTGCCACAGGGAGCACATCCAAAGTCGTTGTGCCTTCGTAGACATTGTAACGCAGGGTATCCTTCTCGCCCTCGTTGGTAAAGAAGTAATCACTGAAGGTATTCTCAATGCCCAGCAGGCTTGTCAGCTCGGATCTTGCGGTTGTGTAGTGCATTTCATAAATGGTGTTGACATCCGTATCGGCATAGGCCTTGATGGTCATTTCTCCGTTATAGGTGATCGGGCCGGAATAGAGCTGGTATTCACCGTCATTGACAGAATAGTGGATGGGCGTATCCTCGATGCAGCTCAGTGTGATCTCCTCGCCGATCGGCAGCTTTTCACAGTAATCGGAGAATGTGACGGCACCACGGTCATTGACAACAGCCTTGAGGCAGATATTGCCGGTAATGCCGCGGTAGGTGTAGGAGGTACCGTCGTCATAGGCGGTCGTATCGCCGCTTTCGGCTACTTCACTCATATCGTACCAGACAGAGCCGTCCGCGCTGTAAAAGCTCTGACCGGCAGCGAAGGAACGCCGGAGCATTTCCTCTGTGAATACGCTGTTGCTGGATTCAACGGAGCCGTCGAAATTTGTCCATTCACTGTGCGTAGCATATTCGATCGGGATCAGGTATTCCTTGTTGGCATTGGTCAGCTTGACGACCACGGAGAACAGCTCTCCCTTGGTCAGGGAGACCGGTGCATTCAGACCGATGGTCTGGTAGCCGAGTTCCGTCAGCGTGCCGGAGGTAACTGCGGAGGCAGTGCCGCTCATGGGATTCTTCGGATCGGTCAGGCCGGTGTAAACGGTGATCTCATAACCGGTGTCCACGGTCGTATTGCAGAGCATGACGGACGTCATCCAGCCGTCAGTGTCGGCAGTGAACATGTTGGAGAACAGTACCGATGTATCGCCTTCGGTGGATGTGGCGAAGCTGCCGGAATTGCCGAAGTCATCGTACTGGTACAGCCTGGTGTGCGCTTTGGCGGATTCGGTTTCAAGCTCATAAATGCCGGAGATATTCTCGTCAGCGTAGGAAAGCCAGAAATAGCCGTTATCGCCCCAGTTGGTACCCCAACTGTTCTTGACGAGCCATGCGCCGTCACGCCCCGGATCCGAGGTGAATGCGGAAGCCGGGAAATTATCATTCCAGCCGACAATGCTCACGGAATGCCAGCCCGCATCCTCAGCCAGACTGCTGTCATAGAAGTAAGCGTTGGTATCCGTATTGAAGCACTCATCACATTCATAGTAGCGGACGGCCAGTGCATTTCCTTCGTAGACAGATTTCTTGATCGCGTTCATCTGCTCCGGGAAAACGTCAGTGTCCCACTGCCAGTACGGATAGGTTACCGCCTTGGTGACATGGTACCTTGCGCTGCTGCGCACCTCATCCATTGTCTGCTGCTGTTCCTCGAGAACAGAGCTGTAATACGGTACGTCTGCTTCATCAACCGGCCCCATCCAGCTCGTGAGCATGCCGAGCTCCTGATTGATGTCATAGCTGCCCTCATCGAGAATATCCTCTGCTGTGGTCGGATAGCCGAACATCTCGCAGTAGGTATAATAAGCCAGATGCTTCTCCGACAGATCAATCAGCGGATTGCGCTTGATCTGGCTGTTTTCGAGCGAATTGACAGCAGCGAATGCCCAGCATGTGCGGTAAGGATTCTGGTTCTTGACGGGTGTGACAAGACCTTCCTTGCGCAGATCGAATACCGCAGGAAGTGCAGGTGCCTCATCGGCAACAGAAACACCGTTTGAAACGGTGAAGATTGCCGGGCTTTCAGCGGTGGCACGGCGCTGCATGGCGGGATCGTCAAACTGTGCCAGATAGAGATGCGGGGCTGCACCGGACTCTTCTGCATGCACCGGAACGGATGCGGCAGGGGAGAGCACGAGCAGGCAGCTCAGCAGAATCGGTAAATGGGAATATTTCTTCATGATCTATGATCCTCCTAATCCCTGGCTGTCAGGGAATGATACATATTTTATTTTACCACATTTTTGCCCTGCCGTCAACAAGAATCCGAAAAAAACCCTGTAATTGACGACAATACCAAAACTTTGGCATCAGAATCCTAAAATTGCAACAAAAAAGTATAGTATTGCAATTGCATTTCCGGAATATTTATGGTACAATAACAACAAAGATATAATTTGTTCATAAAGGAACTGACGCTATCAGTAAAAATAAGACGAAAGGAATTGATTCAGATGAAACATACATGGAAACGGGCGCTTGCGACGGCAGTTGCCTCTGTGACAGCGCTGGCCGGAATGGCTTTTCCGGCACCGCAGTCCAGGGAAACGGTCAGCGCAGCAAGCAAGCTGCTTGCCTTCCCGGGTGCAGTCGGAGGCGGTAAATATGCCACCGGCGGACGCGGGGGCGAGGTCTATCATGTGACGAACCTCAATGACAGCGGCACCGGATCCTTCCGTGACGCGGTCAGCAAATCCGGACGCATTGTTGTCTTTGATGTCAGCGGTACCATTGAGCTGAAAAGCGCTGTCGTCTGCCAGGGCAACATCACGATTGCCGGACAGACGGCGCCGGGCGGATCGGGCATTACACTGAAAAATTATAAACTGGGCATGGGCGGCGACAATATCATCGTCCGTTATATCAGCTCCCGTCCCGGCCCTTATAATGCTACCAGCTCCGGCAACGATGCATGGGGCGGTGCAGCAGGCGCCAATTCGATCGTCGATCATTGTTCGCTTGGCTGGGCTTCGGATGAGCAGTGGGGACTGTATTCCAAGAATGATAATTATACCGTGCAGTATACCGTCATCGGCCCCGCAAATTCCTGGGGCGGCCATGACAAGGGCATTCACGGATTCGGCATCATGTTCGGCCGTGCCAACTTCACATGGGATCACAACCTGATCCTGCACAGCGTTTCGCGTAATTTCCGCGGTAAGATCACCGATCAGAATGCAGCGGATTTCACGAACAATGTCATTTATGACTGGGGCTACCAGACGACCTACGGCACCATCGGCCATGTCAATTATGTAAACAATACCCTCAAGGCCGGAAATTCGACTGTCAGCGGGTTCCATTATGCATCTGTTTCCGACAATGATAATTTCAGGCTGTATCTGACCGGCAACCGCATTCTGAATAAGGACATGAGCGTCAGAAATGCGGAAAATGCGAACTGGTCTGCCATCGGCTATAACGGCAACAAGTCCGAGGCAACGACCCGTGTAGACGATCATTTCCCGATCAAGATCGACGGTGAGGATGTTTCCACGGTGCTGACCGCCGAAAGCGCAGCGGCTTCGTATGAGCATGTCATCAGCTTTGCCGGAAACGGTATTTCTCCGACGCAGAGAACAGCGCTTGACCAGCAGTGTGCAGCCGACGTCAAGAACGGTACGGGCTCCTGCTCCGGTACGGCAGCATATGATTCTTCCGTAACCGATCTGGACAAGTATCATATTGAATGCGGCGTGACGTATACCTATCCGGGTTCCGTCCTGACCAAGACCATCACCGATGCCGACAACGACGGCATGGACGATGAATGGGAGGAGCTGCGCGGCCTGAATCCGAATGATCCGACGGACTACAAGGGCGATTATCTCGGCGAAGGCTATATGAACATCGAGTATTACATCAACGATCTGACGGTCAATTCCTTCCCGGAAGGCGTGGTGGAGTGCTCTCCGGAGACCGGTCAGCTCATCGCCCGCAGCGCGTTTGAGCAGATCGAGGCAGAGGATTTCTCCGCACAGGAGGGCATCATCGCTGAAAACGGCGAGACCTTCAGCAATATCGGCTTTATCGAGAACGGCGATTACACCATGTACAAACGCCTTGACTTTGAGGACGGTGCCAGATCCTTTACCATGCGTGCTTCCGGCAATGCAGCAGGCGTGGAGCTGTATCTGGACAACTGGAATACGCTGATCGGTAAGATCTCCTTCGACGGTACCGGCAATTTCGGTTCCTATCAGGAATTTACCTGCAATGTTCCTGCTATTACCGGTGTGCATAATCTGTATCTGAAATATACCGGCGGTGAGGGCTATCTGCTGAATGTGGACTGGTTTACCTTCGGGAAGGAACGGATCCCGGTCAACGGCAGACTTGTGCAGGATCTCCGGGTGCAGGATGCTGAAAATGCATCCGCATGGAAGATCGCATTTGACAGTGCGGCCGGCTCTCCGGTGTTCGGTGACCGAGACTTCACATTTACGAGCATTCCGGAAGTACTGAACGGCAGCGAGGCCATTCTGACCGCATGCAATTCCAAGAATTATACTGCGGATGATCTGGCAACATTTGTGGCTGCCGAGGATCTGACACTGTATGTCGGGCTTGACAACCGTGTGGAAGCCGTTCCGGCATGGATGAGCGGCTATACCAAGACCGATATGACGGCTGTTTCGTCGAATGATGTGATCTTCGAGATCTATCAGACGGATGTGAAGGCCGGAACGCTTGTGCAGCTCGGTTCAAACGGCCAGTCCTACCAGTGCGTGAACTACATTGTAAATGTGGCCTCAGCCGGTGAGATGACAACGACCACGGAAACGACCACAACTGAGACTGCCACAACGACATTGGAAACGACATTGGAAACGACATTGGAAACCACAACAGAAACCAGCACCGAAGCGACAACCACGACCGAAACGGAAACCACATCCGTTTCCTCCGCGGAAATCTCCTCCACAGAGGAAACTACCACAGAAACGACTGCACTGACAGTCAAGCTCTACGGCGATGTAACAGATAATGATGAAGTGAACCTGCTCGATGTGATCGGGCTCAACAAGAACCTGCTCGGCATCGAGATCCTGACCCCGCAGGGCGTGCGCAATGCAGACGTTGACCTGAACGGCCGCGTGGATGGTTCGGATTCGCTGCTGATCCTGAAATCCATTGTCAGCCTTGTGACACTGCCTGTTGAATCCTGATTTCGGATCCCCCTTCGCACTGTGCGGAGGGGGATTCAGCTATTTGTACAATTTAGAATTGTATGTTTTATAAGATTTGTCAAAAATATGGCATGAATGTAGGAAATGTATTTACAGAATCGTGAGATTGTGTTATAATAGTATCGTAGATAGTGTACCTATCGAATTCGTGATACTGCACAATGATTGTGAATCATTACTGAAAGGCTGCCGGTGCTGCGGATTCGTTTTGCGCAGCACCGGGCAGATGATTGATAGAGAGCAGAAGAATGAAGAGAACCATCATGCTGAATCTCATGCAAGGGGAGTGCGCATATGCAGGCAATGGAGAAAAGTGCGAACGACGTCACAACTAATCTGAAACAGGATCCGGATTCCTTGCTGTTTACCTCTGAAGTCGAAGGGTTTCTGCGGTGTATCAACAGCTATTACATGGAAGAGGAGCAGCTTTGCAAGGCTGTCAAGCAGTTGTTCCCTCCGGTAGCGGAGCAGCTGCATATCAGTTATTTTTCGATCAAGCTCGATGCACCCGGAAACATGATCGCTCCCGACGGACAGAAATCCACTGATGTACTCTATGAGAATGCGGAGAATTACGAACCGGCCAGAGAACATATTATTGAGTTCAAGACGGCGGACAAGGGCATCTATATCACGGTGGTATGTCCGACGATCGGTCATACCTGGAACGAAGCCGAACAGTCGCAGGTCAAGCTGATCGCAGAGTGTATCTTTACCGGATGCGCCCGCGTCAGAATGCTCAGGCTCCTGACCCAGGCGATTACCTATGATTACATGACCGGCGCTTACAATACACAGGGAATGGCGACGTTTGCCGGAAAGCTCCGGGCACAGCAGCTTCTGAAAAATTATGTCGGCATGTTCCTGAATCTCAAAAACTTCAAGTTGATCAATGAGAGCGTCGGCAGTAAATGCGGCGACCTCATTCTGATCAATTACTGCAAGACCCTGATCGGTCACCTGGCTCCGGATGAAAGGATCTCCCGTCCGGGCGGCGACAATTTCTTCCTGCTTGTCCGCAAGGAGCATGTGCAGGATTTTTGTACGCTGCTTCGGGAAACACCGGTGACGATCGAAAAGGACGGCAAGGAGAGAACCTACACGATTTCCGCACATGTCGGTATCTACGACATCACGGCGGAGGATGATATGGGCGTCGTGATGGATCGTGCTACCAGCGCACTCAATGCCGTCAAGCACTCCGGTCAGGCGGAAACCCAGCTCTGGTATAATTCGGCATTGCAGGAAAAACTCATGTATGTCAAGCGGATCTCCCAGCTCTTCCCGCATGCGCTTAAAAATGAAGAATTCATTGTCTACTACCAGCCGAAGGTGCTGCTTGAAACCAAAACACTCTGTGGCTGTGAGGCGCTTGTGCGCTGGAGGCATGAAGGACGGATCATTCCGCCGATGGATTTTATCCCGGTTCTGGAAAAAGAGGGTACGGTCTGCACGCTGGATTTCTATGTGTTTGAACAGGTATGCCGCACGATCCGCGAATGGCTCGACCGCGGAATTGAACCGGTCAGAGTTTCAGTCAATTTCTCACAGCAGCATCTGCACGATGAGATGCTTGCGGAGAAGATCGTCTCCATCATGGAGAAATACCATGTGGACAGCAGGTATATTGAAGCGGAGCTCACGGAGATGTCCGGCGTCAAGAATCACGATGCAATGCTCGTTTTCCTCCGGAAAATGAAGGAATGCGGGATCTGTACCTCAATTGATGATTTCGGTACCGGGTATTCCTCGCTGAACATGCTGCGTGAATTCCATATGGACATCATCAAGCTGGACAAATCCTTCCTTGACCGGATCGCAGACCAGCAGGCGGATACGACAAAGGATGAGATCATGCTGAAGAATATCATTCGTCTGGCGCAGGAGCTCGAGCTGGAGATCATTTCCGAAGGTGTGGAGACAGAGCATCAGGCGGAATTCCTCAGGAGCATTCACTGTAATATGGCTCAGGGGTATCTTTTCGACAAACCGCTTCCGCAGGAACAGTTTGAGGAGCGCCTTACGGGTGACCGTGTGTATCACCTGTTACCTAAAAAATAAATGATCATTTGCCGGTATCCCAAAGCGGGATGCCGGCTTTCGGAGGTTTTGACTATGCAGATCATGAAATGTATTCATCGGATCGTTTCCGGGCTTCTGGCGGCGGTTATGGCAGGAACGCTGCTGCTTCCGTCAACGGCTGCGGCATCGGAGGAGATGGCGCATGACCCGGCACGGGATGTGCAGACGCAGGGTGTCGGCAATCCGTTTGGGTATGGTGAGCGCAATACGCCTGCGGATGCTTCAACAGAGGAGATTCGTGCGATCAATCATGCCATGAGCGTACAGGAGGTCAAGTATGCGCTTTACAAGGAAATTGATGAGCACTGGGATCTGATTTCCGTTCGTCTGGGACAGACAGACCGGGAGAAGGTCTATGCGCTGTTTCTGGGCATAGGAACGCGAGAATCCACGCTTGGCGGAAACGGCGACGGTGCGGATATTGAGACAGCACAGGGACAGGGCTTCGGTGTCAGCTCTGCACATGCCTACGGCACATTGCAGACGGCAGTCACGGCGTTTGCCGATGCAGACCCGACATTCATGAAGGAAGAGGATGTTCCGGAAATGTATCAGTATTCGCTGACGGAAGCCAATTTTTATGATGCGATCGTTTCCAATCATATGGGCATTCGCAAGATCATGCATTTTGTGCATGTCGGCATGACGCAGGACGGACTGGAAGGCTATCAGGTCGTCCGCGGCGCACTCAAGGGCTTTAATACCGGCTGGTCGGAATATTCCGGGGAAGAAGGCTATTACAAGAATTACCCGGATGAGATCATTGCACTTGCCCGGTGGTATTACGAGGAAGGCCACCTGTATGACAGCGTATTTACCTGGACGGGAGACCAGCGGGTGGATTACTGCCGTGAAGGTGATGTCTGGGCATGGTGGGGCGACGGGGTACCGAGCCTTGCGGAGATCACAGAAACGACTTTGCCCTCGGAAACGGACTTTTTGCGGGGCGATGTGAACCTCGATCAGAAGACAGACCTGACAGATATTGTGGCGCTGCAGCGGCATCTGGTAAAGCTTGATGTCCTGCAGGAGGCACAGTTCGCACAGGCAGACATGGATGAGAACGGTCACCTGGACATTCTGGATCTGGCGCTTCTGAAGCATCTGGTTTTTTCGGAATAAATCGCATGACGAAACTGCGCAGCACGGATTCGGTGTCGGTGCTGCGTTTTTTATGGAAAGGCGGGATCATATGCACGATATCTGGAATCCATGGCACGGCTGCATCAGGAAGAGCGAGGGCTGCGACAACTGCTATATGTATTTTCTGGATCGGATGCGCGACCAGGACGGATCGCATATTTACCGGACGAAATCGGGATTCTATTATCCGCTGCAGAAGGATCGGAAGGGAAATTACAAGATCCGCAGCGGAGAAATGATCCGGGTTTGTATGACTTCGGATTTTTTTCTGGAGCAGGCAGATCCGTGGCGTGCAGAGGCTTGGGAGATCATGCGGCAGCGCAGTGATGTGATATTTTTCCTGCTGACCAAACGGCCGGAGCGTGTTTTGGAATGCCTGCCGGAGGATTGGGGAGACGGATGGGAGAATATCTTTTTCAATGTGACTGCCGAAAACCAGCGAAGGGCAGATGAACGGATCCCGATGCTGCTGGAACTTCCGTTCAGGCATAAGGGTGTGATGTGTGCGCCGTTCATTGGCTCGGTGAGCATGCGTGCAGCATTGGAAACGGGGCAGATTGAACAGGTATTGTGTGACGGAGAGAATTATGACGGCTCCCGGCCGTGCCATTATGAATGGGTGCAAAATCTCCGGCAGGAATGCGTGGACAACAATGTGACCTTCGTATTCTGTGGTACCGGCAGACGGTTTGTGAAGGACGGGAAGCTGTATCATATTGAGGGCAATGACTTACAGAACAGGCAGGCTTATCTGTCCGGCATGAGCTATCGGGGAAAGCCGATGCATTTTGAATTGTATGACGAATTCGGCTATCCGCTTCCGGAGGAGGAGCTGTATCAGCCTGTCTATCGGGAACGATGCGAAACATGCAGCATGCGCATTTCCTGCAACGGATGCAGCGGGTGCGGGAAATGCGGCAAGAAGGGATGATATGCAGGAATGCGGATTGTATCCGGTGAACCATTTTGCGCGGGTTTGTTTGCTCTTCAGTAAAATGTGTAAATTCCGTTGACAATTTTTACAATGTGTGATAATGAGGATGTTCGGAAGGTCGCAATTTCTGAACATCCTCTTCCCGCCTCGGTGTTCGCTGCACCGGGGCGGATTTTTTTATACCAGATCAGCAATGCGTATCGCCAGCTCTCTGTTGTAGATCTCCACCGGGATCGGCGTGTCGAAGGTGTAGATGTCCGGAAAATCGTTCTTTTCAAAGTAATACACAAGTGCTTTCCGGTTCTTCGGGTCTACGATTCAGTATTCACGGACACCGCAGCTCTTGTAGAGTCCGTGCTTGTAGATGAGGTCGTTGTCGCGGTTTGTGGACAATACCTCGACGATCCGTTGCAGCGCCGCCCGTCCATCTTTGAGCGATCGCAGACAACAAATACATCCGGCTCCACAACATTCTCATTATCGAGCTTGACAGCGAACGGTGCAGCCATGCGGTCATTTTCGGCGCATCGGCGAAATGAATGCGCAAATCACTGAAAAGGGATACCACGCTGCTGTGGGCTATGAATATCACAGCGGGAAAAATGCCGAGCATTAACAGCATGATCGTGCAGGCAGAGTCCAAAATGTACAGGGACAAAGCGGATTATTACAAACGGCACGACCGGACGCGAGAAGATAACGGCATAAGTACCCGCCATTTTGTGATACATAGCATCACAAAACCCGTCTGCGGTGTATAAGGGATTCGTATAGCTGGTGAGCATATGAATAGCGGCTCCTTGGAAGTTGGTCAGGGACTTCCGTGGAGCCGCTTGTGGATCATATTAGGTAAAA
>CACZPI010000122.1 GCA_902783005.1 uncultured Ruminococcus sp.
CGACAGCAGCACCATCGTTTCAATGAGCTGCGCCTGCATGGCAGGGCCGCGCACCGTGACAAGCGGCTCATGCGGGAATACCGGCGTTCCCTCCGGCACCGCCCACACATCGCAGGCAAACCGGAAATTGCGCAGATATTCCAGGAACGGCTCTCCGAACAGCTTCTTGCTGCGCAGGTAGGTGATGTCCTCCTCCGAGAAGGAGAGATTTTTCAGATATGCAATGACCTCTTCCAGTCCCGCTGCAATGGCATATGCCGCATGATCCGGCGCCTTGCGGTAGAACATATCGAAATACACGATCTGCTCGCCGCAGCCGTTCTCGAGAAAGCCATTGCCCATCGTCAGCTCGTAGAAATCCACGAGCATGGAAAGATTTCTTTCATCCAACATGGTAGTAACCCCCTTATGCTTCAGACTGTCTTGTCAATAGACGATTTCCTTCACCAGCGTGATCCCCGCCTGTGCCATGAGCTGCAGCGCCACGCTGCCGCAAAGCTCGGCATTGTGTCCCGGTGCATCGTAGGTCTCGACGGCATTCACCGGCACCATGACCTCCATCGGTCTGTCTGCCTGGTTGCACAGCGTCTTGAGCGTCAGGCAGAACTGCATCACGCAGATATCCGTGCAGACGCCGCATACCACAATGCGTGTCACATCGGCATTGTCTGCAAGCCATTTCTGAAATTCCGGCGTAATGGCGCCGTTCGTGGAATTCTTCTCGATCACAATGGCAGTGGTATCCCAGTTTCTCCGCGGATTCAGGTCGCTCCCGATCTCCCGCAGGGAACGGGCGATCTCCGCTTCGCTTGTACCGCGGATGCAGTGCGGCGGGAAGGACTGGAATTCGATGCAGTCCGGATCATGCCGGTCGGCAAACATCACCGGCGCATGCCCCCAGCCAAGCCCTTCGCGCAGCAGATTCTCACATGCCGGCAGCACGGAAGCGCTGCGCGGGGAGGACAGGGGACCTTCTGTCAGGAAGCCGTTGACCATGTCCACAATGACCAGCGCGGTTTTGCCGTCCCGCAGTCCGGCGGCCTCCTGTACCGGCAGTGCCGCCAGAGTCTCTCTCCATGCCTGTAATGCGTCATACATTGCAGATCCCTCCTTATTCTCTCGTATAATCGAACTTTGCCGTCAGCAGCGCCGTCTGCATGGCGATCCCGACTGCTTCCTCCGCCGAAATGGCCTTGGCTGCCGTATCAATGCCCTGCTGCATGGCCAGGCCGAACAGCACCGGCATTTCCTCCGGGGAAACCGTGAATTTCTCCGCAACCGGCCGGAGCTGTTCCCAGAGTGTGCGTGTGTGCACCCGCAGCTCTTCCTCCGGAATGTAGCCGAACAGCTTGTAATCCGCCTTGCCCAGATGTGCCACGCAATCGGTCACCCACGGACGCGGATCCGGCATCTGTGCATCCGGCTTGAGGTGCCGGTAGATGCCCGCAGCCAGCGACCACAGGGAATACTGCCCCTCCAGCAGATACTTGTTGAGCGCATCCCCCAGGAAATAGCGCCTGCCGTCCTTGGTGCCGGCAGCCACGAAATACGCTTCCTCCGGCTTGCCGTTTTGTACGGCGATCTGCCGGCAGGTCATCTGGCACGCCATGCCCGCAAGGGCACTCAGATGCAGCAGCAGAATATTGACATTCACTCTGCCGTCCGGATCGGCAACCGCCTGCTGAAGACGTCCGAAGATCTCCTTGCTGCCGAGCTTGGCACCGATCAGCGGATCCGTCCGGCGCTTCTCCTCGAGGCTCTTGAAAAAGACCTCTGCCACCCGATTCTGGAGCTCCTCACTCATCTCCGGTACTGCCTGTGCAGGCTCCTGCTTCTGCGGCTGCTCCTGTGCAGGCGCTTCCTGCTTCTTCTTGCTGAAAAGTCCCATATTCCTTTCTCCCTTCGCAGTCATGGATTCTGCGGCGTGATGCGGACAATTTCTCCCATCCCGCCTGCTGCCATGCCGATCGCATTGGCTTCATCGGTATCCACATGCATTGCCAGACGGTACTGCTCTGAAACGCGGCATTTCACATCCCCCAGAATGGTCGGGCGTTCCGCCGAACGGCACAGCACCCAGACCATTTCGCCGTCCTCTACGCCAAGCGCAGCGGCATCCTCCGGAGTCATATGCAGGTGGCGCTTGGCCACGATCACGCCTTCCCGGATCGTCAGCTCCCCTTCCGGCCCGATCAGCTTGCAGCCGGCGGAGCCTTCCACATCGCCCGATTCCCGCAGCGGCGCGGCAATTCCGAGATTTCTCGCATCCGTTGCCGACAGCTCCACCTGCGTCCGGGAACGCAGCGGCCCGATCACCGTCACCGATGCGATCTCACGCTTCGGGCCGACGACTGTCACCCGTTCCTCGCTTGCATATTGTCCGGGCTGTGACAGATCCTTCTTATGTGTCAGCTCTGCATCCTTGCCGAACAGCACATCCATTGCCTCGCGGTCAAGATGCACATGCCGGGCGGATGTCTCAATGATAAACTGCATTTTCATCACTCCTTATCCCGCTTCCGGTAGATGCGGCTTGGCCGGTGTGCATTCCCGGAGGTCATTTTCTCGGTCTCCTCGATCTTATCCGCAATCTTCTTGCGGAAATTCGCCTTGTAGAGCTTCTGGCCGAGCAGAATTTCATACACGCTTTGCAGCTCCGGGAGGGTGAATTCCTCCCCGACCAGCGAAAAGGCAATGTCGGTATACGTCGCCTTGCCCCGGATGCGTTCGCGTCCGCAGCGGATGATCTGCGCATGATCGAATGCCAGCGGCTCCTGCACGATTTCCTCTGCCGGATACAAGGCCGTACCCGGTGCCGGATGCATGAGCCTGGATTCCGGTACCAGCGCATAATAGCTCACCGACAGGATCCGCATTCTCGGGTCGCGGCCGGGATCTCCCCAGGTATAGAGCTGTTCCAGGTAGACACCCTCCAGCCCCGCCTTGGTTTTCAGGGCGCGGGCGGCAGCCTCATCCAGCGGCTCCTGAATGCCCACGAATGTCCCCGGCAGCGCAAGCATGCCGGCGAACGGCTCCTCCTGCCGCCTGGTCAGAAGCACCTGCAATGCACCGTCCCGGATCGTGAACAGAACTGCATCCACCGTGACAGACGGCTTTTCAAACTGCGAGGCATCGTAATGCGCCAGAAAATCCGTTTGCATGCTGCATCACCCCCTTCGTTAGTATTTCTTTGCTACTTTCTATATCTATGATAGTATATTTTTGCTACTTTGTCAAGAGGTTTGCCGCATCTTTTCCATTTTCGGCAGAAAACACAGATCCCCGCTGTATTTCAAGCGGGGTTTCTGTATTATTCTACAATTCGATAGATCATCGGCACCTGCTCCGGGGCTTCTGTGCCGATCGTTACGGCCTTGCGCAGGCGTGCGGCGGCCTGTTCGCAGAGGCTCACGCTGCTGCCATAGACTGTGAACAGCGCATCGCCCGCATGCACTTCATCACCGACGAAATGCGCAAAGGTCACACCGGCGCCGAAATCAATGGTATCATGTCCGGCTGTGCGTCCTGCACCGAGACCGAGGCAGGCAAGCCCGACCTCCTCGCTCTGGATCCCGGTAATGAATCCGTCCGATTCGGCGGTGACCGTCACGCGCTCCTTTGCCTGCGGGAGCCGCTGCACATCGTCGCAGACAGCAGCATCACCGTGCTGTGCCGCGATCATGGCACGCAGCTTGTCAAGCGCCCTGCCGGAGGTCAGTGCCTCCTCTGCCATGCGGCGGCATTCGATGACATCGCCCTTGCCGGAGAGCACAAGCATCTGCGCTGCAAGGGCGAGCGACAGCTCCGTGAGCGTGTTGCGCGATTCGCCGCGCAGCATGGAAATGATCTCCGCGACCTCCAGGGCATTGCCGACATTGGCACCGAGCGGGGCATTCATATCGGTGATGACGGCGCGGCACTGCTTTCCGGCTGCCTTGCCAACATCGACCATCAGGGATGCAAGAATTTCGGCTTCCTGCGGGGTCTTCATGAAGGCGCCGGAGCCGTACTTCACATCCAGGAGGATGCAGTCGGCACCGAGGGCGAGCTTCTTGGACATGATGGATGCGCAGATCAGCGGAATGCTGTCCACGGTCGCGGTCAGATTGCGCAGGGCATACATTTTCTTATCGGCGGGGGTCAGATTGCCGCTCTGGGCAATGACGCAGCAGCCGATCTCACGGGTCTGCGCCAGGAATTCCTCTGTGGACAGCGACGTCGAAAAGCCCGGAATGCTCTCGAGCTTGTCAATGGTGCCGCCGGTAAAGCCAAGTCCCCGCCCGGACATTTTCGGGACGAATCCGCCGCAGGCTGCCACAATGGGAGCAACGAGCAGCGTGGTCTTGTCACCGATGCCGCCGGTGCTGTGCTTATCCACGGTCACGCCGCCGATGCCCGACAGGTCAAGGCAGTCTCCCGAATCGCGCATGGCCAGAGTCAGATTGGCAGTTTCTTCGATCGTCAATCCCTGGCAGCACACCGCCATGAGCCAGGCAGACATCATATAATCCGGAATGCCGCCCTCGGTAAAGCTGCGCACGAGCCAGCGAAGCTCGGTTTCTGTCAGCGGTTCCAGGCGGCGGGTCTTCTGAATGAGGTCGTAGGTTTGCATGGATGTTCCTCCTCCCATGATCTGTTATCCTTATCATACACGATTCCCTGAAAAAAAGCAAGTCTTTCTGTATGAATTCCGGAAAATTCTCCCATACTGTGACCGAGGTGATAACAATGAAACGTTGGGAAACTGCCGCAGCACTGGGGCTTGTGCTTGCCATTGCCGCGGGGAGCTTTTCGGAAATGCTGCACAGGGTCGATGCACTGCAGGAAAATGTGCTGCGTCTGCACATCCTGGCAGCATCGGACAGCGCGGAGGATCAGGCATTGAAGCTCGAGGTGCGGGATGCGCTGCTTGCACATTCGGAGGAATGGTTTGCAGACTGCGATTCCCTGCCGGAAATGCGCGATGCCGTCAAGGCGCACAGCGATGCGATCCGAAGCGTAGCACAGGATACGCTGCAGGAGCGCGGCTGCACGGATCCGGTTTCGGTGCAGATCGTGCGGATGGCGTTCCCGGTGCGGGAATATGAAACGATCACCATGCCTGCCGGAACCTATACGGCACTTCGCATTCTCATCGGGGAGGGTGCGGGGCATAACTGGTGGTGCGTGATGTATCCCCCGCTGTGCCTTCCGGCGGCATCAGATGCATCGGCCTATTTTGACGGTGACACCGCAGCGCTGCTTGAGGAGCCGCAGGAATATGAGGTCAGACTCCGGTGCGTTGAGGTCTGGCAGGAGCTTCGTGAAAAGCTGTCCGCAGAATAAAAATGCATCCCCCATGCAGCAGCACAGGGGATGCGAGATCAGCAGATCACAATATTCAGTCAATAATGAGGTTGCGGCCTGTCATTTCCTTCGGCTGCTCCATGCCCATGATGTGCAGCATGGTCGGTGCGAGATCCGCAAGGACACCGCCCTCAGCGAGCTTCACATCACCGCAGCCGACTGCGATCAGCGGTACCGGATTGGTGGTGTGTGCCGTGAACGGAGAGCCGTCCGGCTCCATCATCTTGTCGGCATTGCCGTGATCGGCTGTGATCAGGGCTGCGCCGCCCTTGGCAAGAATGGCATCGACCATTCTGCCGACACACTCGTCAACGGCCTCGACTGCCTGGACTGCTGCATCGAATACGCCGGTATGACCGACCATGTCGCAGTTTGCATAGTTCAGGATGATGACGTCATACTTGTCGGAATTGATCGCCTCGACAACGGCATCGCATACCTCGTATGCGCTCATTTCGGGCTTGAGGTCGAAGGTCTCGACATCCGGAGACTTGATGAGGATTCTGTCCTCGCCCTCGAAGGTCTTTTCCTCGCCGCCGTTGAAGAAGAAGGTCACATGTGCATACTTCTGCGTTTCCGCGATTCTGAGCTGTGTCTTGCCGCACTTGGAAAGATACTCGCCCATCGTCATGGTCAGCTCCTCGGGCGGGAAGGCGACCTCGACATTCGGCATGGTGGCATCATACTGTGCCATGCATACGAAATGTACCGGGAAGAAGCCGTTTCTGCGCTCGAAGCCGGAAAATTCCGGATCCACGAAGGCACGGGTGATCTGACGGGCACGGTCAGGACGGAAGTTTGCGAATACCACGGAATCATTGGCCTGAATTGCGGCGCCGCCCTCGATCACGGTCGGGAGCATGAATTCGTCGGTGACTTCATTCGCATAGCTGTTTCTGATCGCCTGCACCGGATCAGTCTCCTTGACGCCCTCGCCGTAAACGAGTGCAGCGTAGGCCTTCTCGACACGATCCCATGCATTGTCACGATCCATTGCATAGAATCTGCCGGAAATGGTTGCGACCTTGCCGACGCCGATCTTGTTCAGCTCGGCAACTGTCTCCTCCATATACTCAGCGGCACTGGACGGGGGCACATCTCTGCCGTCGAGGAAAGCATGCAGATAGACCTTCTCGATCCCGAAGCGCTTTGCCATCTCGACAATGCCGTAGATGTGTGTCTGGTGGGAATGTACACCGCCCGGGGACAGCAGTCCCATGATGTGCAGAGCGGAATTGTTCTTCTTTGCATTCTCCATCGAATGTACCATTGCCGGATTCTCGAAGAAATTGCCGTCCTGGATGGACTTGGTGATCTTCACAAGCTGCTGGTACACGATACGGCCGGCACCGATGTTGGTGTGGCCGACCTCGGAGTTGCCCATCTGTCCGTCCGGAAGACCAACTGCCAGACCGGAGGCCTGGATGATGGTGTTCGGCCCCTGCATATATTTATCCAGATTCGGCTTCTTTGCGGCCATGATCGCGTTGCCGTAGGCATCGGGATTGTAGCCGTAGCCGTCCATAATGATAAGAGCGACTGGTTTTTTTGCCATAAATCTCTACCTTTCCAAAATCTCTATGGGGTCATGTCCAGTAAATCACATACCCCGAATCATAATCCAGTACAAGTCCCTTGCTGTAATAGCTGTCAGAGCGCACATAGACCACTGCGCCGTGGAGCTCCTCCGCCGGATGCACGCGCCCGACCACAAAGGGAGGGATCTCCTCCGGGCAGTTCGGGAAATCCAGATAGCTCAGCCGCTCGCGTTCCTCGTCATCCATCTCGTCAAGCGTCTTCGTCACAGTGCGCCTGCCGCCGAACTCCGCTGCAAGGCGGTCAAGCTCCGCAGGATCCGTGTAGAATGCCAGATATGACGAAGGATGATAGTCCTGCGCGATCATCTGTCCCTCGGTGCGGAAGAAGTAGCCCTCGCACGTCTTGGGGAGCTTCTTGGGAAGCACCGCCCCATAGCCAGAGACACCGTGCGCATAGACAAAGCGCTTGACCGGGTACATCCACCGCATTTCCTGAAAGCCGACCGCCACCGCAAAAGGGACATAGTACAGCAAGACACTGTCGATCGCAATGACGCGCAGGATATGCAAACGCTTCCTCCCCGTCCCCTGCTGCCTGACCGATAGGGAGACAGCCCCGAGGATCAGGTTGGAAAACAGCGCCAGCAGAAACAGAATCCACGAGATGTCCAGTGTATAGATCCCCGCGAAAAAGCCGATGGGAAACAAGATATGCAGCAGGACAACGATCAGGTTGACCGCTCCCCATGTGATCAGCTTTTTGGGCTTCTCCTCCGGATATGCTTCGGGGTCGTAAACGAATTTCGGTTCAGCCGGATCAGCCGTTGACTGCCGCCTGAACAATGACATTGAAGTCCTCAGCCTTCAGCGAAGCACCGCCGATCAGGCCGCCGTCAATGTCAGGCTTTGCCAGCAGCTCTGCTGCATTCTTGGCATTCATGGAGCCGCCGTACTGGATGGTCACAGCGTCAGCCGTTGCCTGATCGTAGAGCTTTGCGAGCTGTGCGCGGATGAATGCGCAAACCTCCTGTGCCTGATCCGGCGTAGCGGTCAGACCGGTACCGATCGCCCATACCGGCTCGTAAGCGATGACAACCTTCTTGACGTCCTCAGCGGAAACGTTCCACAGGTCGAGCTTGATCTGACGGGCGATCACTTCCTCAGTGATGTTGCACTCGCGCTCCCACTTGAGCTCGCCTACGCATACGATCGGCTTGAGGCCGGCAGCCAGGGCAGCAGCGGTTCTCTTGTTGACAGTCTCGTCGGTCTCACCGAAGTACTGTCTGCGCTCGGAATGGCCGATGACAACGTACTCCACGCCGACCTCAACGAGCATATCGGCAGAGATCTCGCCGGTGAATGCGCCGGACTTCTCGAAATGTACATTCTCAGCGCCGACCTTGACATTGGAGCCTGCGGTAGCGGCAACAGCAGTCTCGAGGTTGGTGAACGGTACGCATGCGATGACCTCAACCTTGCCCTCAGCATTGGCAACGAGGGGCTTGATGGCGTTCAGAAGCTCCTTGGCCTCCGGACGGGTCTTGTTCATCTTCCAGTTACCGGCGATAATTGCCTTTCTGACATTCTTGTTCATGGTGATTACTCCTTCTTTGATATGATGCTCGGTGCGCCTTAAAACGGCAGCTCCTCGTCTTCTTCCTCTTCGCCGTTTACGGTATTGCTGACCTCATGGCTGTCAAATGCGTTCTCGCTGAACATCTTGACCCCGTGCTTGACAGGGGAGAATGCGAATCCGACAATGACGCCGGTCAGGAATCCCACGGCAGCCGCGGTAATGATGGGGGTATGCTCATAATTCAGGATCCGGGTAATGGCATCCTGCTTCTTCTGGCGGACGAACTGCACGCCCTCGGAAACTGCCGGGGGCAGCTCCACGGTTTTCAGGGACAGCTCCGGTACCTTGATGGTAATGTTTTCGGCTTGTTTCTTGAACATGATGTTTCACCCCGTATGGACAATTCCCCTCCCGCCGCCTGGCGGAAGGGAAACATCCGTTTTTTTGTTGAAAATCTTACTTTTCAGCGATCACAGCTACGCCCGGGAGCACCTTGCCCTCGAGGTACTCGAGAGAAGCGCCGCCGCCGGTGGAGATGTGGCTCATCTTGTCAGCGAAGCCGAGCTGCATAACGGCTGCTGCGGAGTCGCCGCCGCCG
>CACZPI010000123.1 GCA_902783005.1 uncultured Ruminococcus sp.
GATAGACCTTGTGCTTGCCGCCCTTTGTCTGGATGTGCCCCTGCTGTTGGTGGGTCGATGTCGGCGGGATCATCGGCATGAAAAATTCCATAGTGTTTTCACTCCTTTTCTGATTTCGTTTGTCAATGGAATGGGTCACACGACAGGTGGCTGGCTATTAAAGCCACCTGTTGGTGACACCCATTGACTTCGGACAATTTTTCTATATATTTATATAGCCAGTTGTCGCAATTTTTGTCGCAAGGTAGTATTTTGCTACTTAGTACGTTTGACCTCTCCGTTTTCCAGAGAGAGACCGTCACACTTTTTCAGCCGGCGCTCGACTGTCCTGCGCTCCACCCCCAGGAACTCCGCAATGTCCTGCACCGTGACCTTGCCGTCTACGTTCACCATGTCGAACACATTCAGAAGCTCGGCATTTTTATCTGCCTGTTCTGCTTTTGCCTGTTTTTTCTGTGTCTCGTGCCCGCGCCGTGCGCCGCGCTGGTAGGGCTTCAGATCCGCATCCACCTGAATATCTTTCAGCACGCCGACGGTGTCCTCCTCATGCACCGGGTAACGGAACCAGAGGTTCTTCGGCGGAAACTTCGGGAACTCTCTGAGCGTCCCCTCCAGCCGCCATGCAGTCATGGCACTGATATAGCAGTCAGACGCTTGCAGGTCATGCAGCAGCTTGTCATAGCCGTCCTTCGGCAGATGGTCACAGCAGAGCTTCAGGATCGCGTTCCGGCTGAACAGATCATCCGGCGGTGCCTCCTCCAGCACATCCGGCGCATACTGTTTCAGAGCACCTTCACAGATGCGGCACGCTTCCCTGTTCTTCTGCTGCTTCACAATGTCATCGGTCAGATCAAGCTCCGTCATATCAAGCAGCGCATCGGGATCTCTTGCAAATACGCCGGAGCCGGATGCTCTGTCCATACTGCGCTTGCCGCCCTGGTTGCCCTTGGAATGATGGTGACAATAGATCACTGCGCACCCGAGCTGCGTGCAGACCTTGTCGAACTGATTGCAGAAGTGTGCCATCTGGTCGGCGGAATTCTCGTCGCCGGTGATGACCTTGTAGATCGGGTCGATGATGACCGCGATATAGTTTCCCTTTTTCGCACGGCGAATGAGCTTCGGCGCGAGCTTGTCCATCGGTTCTGTCACGCCGCGCAGATTCCAGATGTCGATCGACGACAGATGCGTCGGCGGCAGGTGTAATGCGGTGTACACATCCTTAAATCTGTGCAGGCAGGATGCACGGTCAAGCTCCAGATTGACGTACAGCACACGCCCCTTGGCGCACTGCCAGCCGAGCCACGGACGCCCCTCCGCTATGGCGATGCACATTTCTATGAGGGCGTAGGACTTGCCTGCCTTGGAAGGCCCTGCAATGAGCATCTTGTGTCCCTGACGCAAGACGTTGCCGATCAGCGGCGGTGCGAGCTCCGGCATGTTCTCCCATGCGTCCGCCATGCTCTCAAAATCCGGCAGATCGTCTGTGATGCTGTCGATATAATCCCGCCATTCCGTATAGGATGCAAAGCCGATATTCGTTTCCAGCAAGCACTGCTTGTTTCCATTGCGTTCTACGCCCGGCATTCTCGACAGCCGGGAGGGATTGCGGTTCTGCCGGTCAACCTTCAGGCCGTTCTTGTCACAGACGGTATAGAGGAATTCCACCCGCTTGCGGTATTCGTCATAGTCGCCTGCATCAATGTGAACGATCGCATGCAGAGACTTTCCGCCGGAGTAGACGAGCGCTGCGATCGGGAGCTTGAGGTCGTGGAGAATGCCGTTCTGCTGTTCAATGCTGATCTGGTCGGATTCCACGAGCGCGTAGCGGTATTCTGCGACGTTCTCATTCTTCGCACCCTTGCCGTCCATCGGGTTGAAGCGGATCCACGCACCGCAATTCGGATTTGGCGTGCCGAAGACGCTTGCAAAGTCGCCGCCATATTTTTTCAGTTCTGCAAGGAGCTGCCCTGCTGTCCTGGTATATGAGCCTGCGGACGGAAGATATTTCCCCTCAGAATTCTGCCAGCATTCTGTGACATAGCCGACATAATCCTCCGGCTCAAAGAGCGTTTCCAGATACTTCGTGATTTGTGCAGCCGGATCCCATTTGTCCGGCATCTTCACAGGTGTTGCGATGGTCTGCTCGGCAGAAGTGACCACATAATCCTCCCCGATATAGCTGTCCCAGTCGAGTGCCGCACCGTAGGGAGCAGATGATCGCTTCTGTGGCTCGTACCCGCCGCGGACAGCCAGATACACGATCGTTCCCGCCGTGACAGGATGCTCGGAGCCGGAAAAGCTCTTCCATTTCTTCTCGCATTCCCCCTTGTGATACCGTGCGCTGTCGCGGGCGCTCCAGTCGTCCCAGACGCTCACGTCATACCCGGCATCCTTCAGCGCCATGCCGATGCCGAGCCATGTCTGGTAATCGAGCGCTGCCGGAGAAATATACTCCAGCAGCTCTTCAAGATTGTCGTTTTTTTGCAAAGTTCATCACCCCGGAATGTAGGTCGCAGGGTCAACACCGTGCGGAACACGGTTCCAACCGAGCGACGCAATGCGTGTTACCATATCGGAAGCCTGCTGCATCGTCCATGTGCCGACGTGCTGAAATCCGTACCGCTCCAGCAGCCGGATCTGCTTCGGCGTAGACAGCCCGGCGTTCCTGCGCTTGGAGAGCCTGTCGAGGAGCTTGGCCGCCTTGCCTGCGCAGGTGATCTCATCGGGGAAGATGCCTGCCTTTTCCAGTGCCTGCCGCTGCTTGTCGGACGGCGGCGCTGCCTCCCATCCGAATGCCGGCACATAGCCGGACAGATCCTCGGCTGCAATGCTCATCTCAAATTGAAGCGGGTCTACGAGCTTGCGCTTTCGTGTCCTGCATTGTTCAAGCTGTTCCTTCAGCGATGCTTCGCGCTGTGCCACAACGTCCTCGGACGCTGCCTTTTCCATGGCCTCCAGATCCTCCGGGCATCCGGATTCCGCCATTTTCTGGGTCATTTTGTCGGCAACCTCCTTGTCCTGCGCGATCAGGCAAGCCGGACGGCACAGCTCATGCCGCTCCGTGTGCCACAGGAAATCCAGCAGCAGCAGATGATCCTTTTCCGGTGCCAGTCTTGTTCCGCGTCCCACCATCTGGCTGTACAGTGCCCGGACTTTGGTTGGCCGGAGCACGATCAC
>CACZPI010000124.1 GCA_902783005.1 uncultured Ruminococcus sp.
AACGTGCAGTGAGTATGAAATTTTGTCCATTGTCACGAATCGCGCCCATTGCACAGGGCATCATCTTGACAAACAGGGGGATTTCGGCTATAATAATGGTATGTATTTGCTGACATCCCCGCGGCGGGATGCGCAGGACAACGGATTTTTGGCGATTTTGCCTTAAATATAGATAGGAGCCGGTGCGCCGGTTCCCCTACTTATGAGAAATGCTGCTGCCCGCTTGCAGCAGCCCATCCGGGCAAATGAGAGGATCTGATCCGCTCTGCTCCGGCCGCACAGAATGCGGCAATTATGATCCGACGGATCATCTCCCATGCTAATGCTTACGACCTTGCCGGGAGACCCGCGGATCCTCAGCCACAGGGCGCAGTGCGCCTTCGGGGCATCATTTGCATGTTCAGAAAAGAGAGGTACGCATTGAATCAGAATCAGAATAACAACCAGAATCATCAGAACCGTGGCAATAATGCCGGAAGATCCCAGCGCAAGCGCTATGTGATCCACCGGAACAAGTCGGGCAAGCCGGCTTACAAGGGGCCGCGTCCGGCAGCGGCAGAGGCGGCGCAGAATGCACAGCCTGCACAGAAGACCCGTCAGGCGCGTCCGCAGAACCAGCAGGGCAGAGCCCCGCAGCGTCAGGGCAGCCGTTCCACGCCCGTCCGCATCATCCCGCTCGGCGGTCTCAATGAGATCGGCAAGAATATGACCGTATTCGAGTGCTCGAATGATATGTTCATTCTCGACTGCGGACTGGCATTCCCGGATGCGGAGATGCCGGGTGTCGATATTGTCATTCCGGACTTCACCTATGTTGAGCGCAACCGCGAAAAGCTGCGCGGCATCGTCATTACCCACGGTCACGAGGATCATATCGGCGGCCTGGCCTATCTGCTCAAGAAGGTCAATGCCCCGGTCTATGCCTCTGCCATGACGATCGGCCTGATCAAGCACAAGCTCGAGGAGCACGGCCTGCTCGGCAAGGTCTCCCTGAATGTCATGGAGCCGCGCAAGACCGTCAAGATGGGCTGCATGGCCGTGGAATTCATCAAGGTCAACCATTCCATTCCCGGTTCGATGGGCATGGCGATCCATACCCCCGCTGGCATTCTCGTGCATACCGGCGACTTCAAGGTGGATTTCTCCCCGATCGACGGCGGCCCGATCGACCTGGCACGCTTCGGAGAGCTCGGAAGCCGCGGCGTTCTTGCGCTGATGGCCGATTCCACCAATGCCGAACGCGCAGGCTACACGCCCTCGGAGCGCAAGGTCGGAGAATCGTTTGAGAAGCTTTTTGTGAAGGCGGGGAACCGGCGCATTATTATTGCAACGTTCTCCTCCAATATCCACCGCGTCCAGCAGATCGTCAATATGGCGGTCAAGAACGGCAGAAAGGTCGCCGTACTCGGACGCAGCATGGTCAATGTCATTTCCACGGCGCTTGAGCTGGGATACCTCGATGTTCCGAAGAATATCATCATTGATATTGAGGACATGAACAAGTACCCGCCGGAGCAGATCGTGCTCATTACCACCGGCTCGCAGGGTGAGCCGATGAGCGCACTGACGAGAATGGCGATGCATGACCACAAGAAGGTCAATATCACGCCGCTGGATTTCATCATCATTTCCGCGACCCCCATCCCCGGCAATGAGAAGCATGTGACCCGCGTGGTCAATGAGCTGCTCAAATCCGGCGCGGAGGTCATTTACGAATCCATGTACGAGGTGCATGTCTCCGGTCATGCGTGCCAGGAGGAGCTCAAGCTCATGCTGGCGCTCACCCGTCCGAAGTTCTACATCCCGATGCACGGCGAATTCAAGCATCTGATCAAGAACCGTCAGCTTGCGCTGGATATGGGCATGCCGAAGGAAAATGTCCTGATCGCTTCGATCGGCAATGTGATCGAAACGGACGGCAATGCCATGCGCATCGTCGGACAGGCACCGGCAGGCAGAGTCCTGGTGGACGGTCTGGGCGTCGGTGATGTCGGCTCCATCGTACTGCGCGACCGCAAGCACCTGGCAGAGGACGGCCTGATCATCATTGTCGTCGGCATCAACCGTGCGGACAATGAGGTCGTTTCGGGGCCGGACATCATTTCGAGAGGCTTCGTGTATGTGCGCGAGGCAGAGGAACTGATGGTCGAGGCCAGACAGCTTCTTTGCCATACCCTCGGTGAATGCTCCCCGGCAGAAATGCGCGAGTGGAATTCCCTCAAAAATAAGCTGCGGGATGCATTGTCGGATTACATCTTCGGCAAGACCAAGCGCAGCCCGATGATCCTGCCGATCATTATGGAAGTGTAAGACAGCTTTGACAGAGAATAACGGAGAATTGGGGGTGGATTGTGATGAAGCCACGGTACCATATCGGCGTCTGGATCCTGATGGCGGTGCTGCTGATCGCAGTGCTGGTGCCGGGATGGCTGCTGTACCAGCGGGGTGACCGCTACGGCTGGCTGTATTCGATGCCGGCTGCGGTGCTGACGCTGGCAGCAGCGGGTGTGATGCTGTATTCCCAGATCGTCGGCATCCGGTATGCGGCCAGACTCGGGGATGAATGCGACCGCGCAGAGCTGGAAACGATGCGCCGCCTGCCCATGGGCATCTGTGTCCTCAACGACAAGGGCATGCTGGTGCAGAACAATATCTGCTTCCGTGACGAGATCATGGAGGGCGTCGATCTCTTCGGGCGCAGCCTGCCGGAGATCCTTCCCTTCAACCTCCATGCACTGGAGCAGGATGTCTGCACGGATCACCGGTGGTTTCATGTGACCTCCCTGCCCTACCAGACCGATGACGGCAGCCGCCTGACGGCCTTCCTCTGGGAGGATGTCACGGAGCTGGAAGGGCTTCGCACCGCCTATACCAATTCCCGCCCCTGCGTCATGCTGCTGGTGGTGGACAACTACGAGGATCTGATCCAGAATGCCAAGGAAAGCGTCCGCCTGGAGGTCAGTGTGGCCGTCGAGCGGCTGCTGGAGGATTTTGTCGCCGGTACCGGCGGCATCCTGCGCAGGCTCAAGAATGACCGGTTTTTCGCCGTTCTGGAGGAGCAGCATGTGCAGGAGCTCATGAACGGCAAGTTCAAGATCCTTGATGAAGCCCGCGCCATTTCGGTGGACGACAAGAATTGCGTGACATTCTCCATCGGTGTCGGCCACGGCGCTTCCTCCCTGCAGGAATCCGAAGCCTTCGCCGCACAATGCCTGGATATGGCGCTCGGACGCGGCGGCGACCAGGCTGCTGTCAAGACCGACAGCGGCTTCCGGTTCTTCGGCGGCGTGTCCAAGGGCGTGGAAAAGAAATCCCGCGCCAAAACGCGCATTGTCGCCGGTGCCATTCAGGAGCTTATTGACGGGAGCGATCAGGTATTCATCATGGGACACCGCTTCGGTGACCTCGATTCCATCGGCGGTGCCTGCGGCCTTGCCGGTGCGATCCGGCTCATGGGCGTGCCTGTGAATGTCGTATGCGACCCCGACAAGAACCTGTCCCACCAGCTCATTGATCTGGTCGAGGAGGAGGTCGGGGATGAGCTGTTCCTCACCCCGGAGCAGGCGATTGATTCGATCACGAATGAAACCTTGCTCATTATCAATGATACCCACAACAAGGACATTATCGAAAGCCCCGAGCTGTACCACAAGGCCAGGCGCGTGGTCGTCATCGACCATCACCGCAAAAATGTCAACTTCGTGGACAATGCCGTGGTATTCCACCACGAGCCGTATGCATCGAGTGCCTGCGAAATGATTACGGAGCTGATCCAGTATTTCAAGCTCCCGGAGCCGATCGATTCGGTCTATGCCGACTGTCTGCTCTCGGGCATTACGCTCGATACCAAGAATTTCATCGTGCGCACCGGCGTCAGAACATTTGAAGCAGCCGCCTACCTGCGCAAGATCGGCGCCGATACCATCCGCGTGCGGACGCTCTTCTCCGGATCCATTGAAGCATACCGGAGCCGGACGGAGATCGTCGGCTCGGCAGTCCTCCACGGCAGCCATGCCGTGGCGGTCGCCCCCGATGAAATGCCGGACATCCGCATCGTGGCACCGCAGGCAGCCGACGAGCTGCTCGGCATTTCCCATGTGGATGCGGCCTACGTCATCTACAAGGTCGGCAATGTGGTCAATATCTCCGCCCGTTCCTACGGCGCGGTCAATGTACAGGTCATCATGGAACAGCTTGGCGGCGGCGGCCACCAGACCATGGCGGCCACCCAGATCACCGGCATCACCTCCGAAGAAGCGCGTGAGCGCCTGCTTGCGGTGATCGGTGAAATGACAGAAACTACTTAATCAGAAAGGAACGATTCCCATGAAGGTAATTTTCATTCAGGATGTCAAGGGCTCCGGCAAAAAGGGCGAAACAAAGAATGTTGCTGACGGCTACGCCCGCAATATGCTCCTGCCCAAGGGGCTTGCCGTGGAGGCGACCCCGGAGAATCTCAATCTGCTGAAGGGTCAGCAGGCCTCCGCACAGCACAAGATCGACGTGGACAAGGCCAATGCCAACGAGGCACGCGCCAAGCTCCATGAAAAGACCGTCACCATCAAGGCCAAGGCCGGCACCGGCGGCAGACTCTTCGGCTCCGTGACCGCCGCACAGGTGGCACAGGCTGTAACAGAGCAGTACGGCGTCAAGGTGGACAAGAAGAAGGTCACCCTGAATTCCGAGATCAAGGCATTCGGCACATTCTCCGCAGAGATCCGCCTGTATTCCGGCATTTCTGCGACAGTCACAGTCGAGGTCACAGAAGCGTAAATCACAAAAAAGCGGGCGGATCGGGATTCCGCCCGTTTGCTATCCAGAGGAGGCGGTCATATGGCGGAAACCAATAAATTCCGGGACAGCGAAATGCCGTACAGCGTCGAGGCGGAGCAGACCATTCTCGGCGCGATCCTGATCGACCAGGGCGTGCTGTCCACGGTGCTCGAACAGATCAAGGAGGAATGCTTCTACGTCGATCAGCACCGGGCATTGTTTACGATCATGGTGCAGATGTTCACCTCCGGTGAGCAGGCGGATATTGTCACGGTGCTCAATGCCGCCGTCGGTGCCCATATCTTCGAGACAGAGGGCGAGGGCAGAAGCTACCTGATGAGCCTGGTCAATATGGTGCCTTCCGTATCGAATATCGAAAGCTACTGCCATATCGTGGCAAGCAAGTACTACATCCGCACCCTTGCCGAGGCGGCACGGTCGATCCTGACCGATATTGCCTCCGGGGAATCGGATGCACAGCTCCTTCTCGATGCCGCGGAGCAGCGGATCTATGACATCCGGCAGGGACGCGATACCTCCGGACTCATTCCCATCCGGCAGATCGTCGGGGAAACGTACCACCATATCGGCCTGCTCAACGGCCCCGACCGCGAGCAGCATCTCGGTATCCGTTCGGGCTTTGAATACCTCGACAAGCTCACCTCCGGCCTGAACAAATCCGACCTCATTCTGATCGCCGCGCGTCCTGCGATGGGTAAAACGGCATTCGCGCTGAATATTGCACAGAATGTCGCCGCCCACAACCCGGACAAGCAGGTGTGCATCTTCTCGCTGGAAATGCCGCGGGAGCAGCTTGTCTCCCGACTCCTTGCCGCCAGCTCCCAGGTCGATTCCCAGAAGCTGCGCAGCGGCACCATGGAGATCAGCGACTGGAACCGCCTCGGCGCAGGTGCCAGCTATCTGATGGGACTGCCCATCTTCATTGACGATACCGCTTCCATCACCGTGCAGCAGATCAAGGCCAAGCTGCGCCGAATGGACAATCTCGGCCTTGTGGTGATCGACTACCTCGGCCTGATCCAGACGACCCTGAAAACCGAGAACCGCGTGCAGATCATTTCCGAGATCACCCGCCAGCTCAAGATCATGGCCAAGGAGCTGAATGTGCCGATCATCCTCCTCTCCCAGCTTTCCCGTGGCCCTGAGAGCCGTAACGACAAGCGCCCGATGCTTTCGGATCTGCGTGAATCCGGTTCGATCGAGCAGGATGCGGACATCGTGCTGTTCCTGTACCGCGATGCGTATTATAATAAGGAAAGCACCACCCCGAATGTGGCAGAATGCATCATTGCCAAGAACCGCCACGGCTCCACCGGCACGGTCAACCTGGCATGGGACGGCCAGTATACGCGCTTTACCACGCTTGACACCTCCAATGCCGCACCTGTCTGATACGGTCATCGCCTTCCTGCGCCGGGAAGGGATCCGAGATTGTACCGTCACCGCGGCACTTTCCGGCGGTGCGGACAGCGTATGCCTGCTGCGGTGCCTGCTTGATGCGGCGCCGGTGCTCGGGCTGACGATCCGCGCCGTGCATGTTGAGCACGGCCTGCGCGGCGAGGAAAGCCTGCGGGATGCGGCATTCTGCACGGAGCTGTGTATGCAGTGGCAGGTTCCCCTGCATGTCGAATCGGCCGATGTCCGCGGCTATGCAAGGGCACACAGATGCTCCGAGGAAACAGCCGCCCGGGAATGCCGGTATGCGGTATTCGACGCGATCCCGGGCTTAATTGCCACGGCGCATACGGCGTCGGACAATCTCGAAACGATGCTCTTCCGGATGGCACGCGGCACGGGAATGCACGGCATGTGCGGCATTCCGCCGCGGCGCGGGAAGTATCTGCGCCCGCTGCTGACCTGTACGCGGGCGGAAATCGAAGGCTTTCTGAAGGAACGCGGCATCGGGTATGTCACGGATTCCACGAATCTGACCGATGACCATGCCCGCAATCTCCTCCGGCATCATGCCGTGCCGGTGCTGCAAAGGATCAATCCCGCAGCCGAGCGCAAGGCCGCCGAGCTTTGCAGCATTCTCCGGGAGGAGGATGCCTACCTGACGGCGCTTGCCGACGCGGCGTATGCAGAATGCATGCAGCCGGACGGATCGCTGCGGGGGCTCTCCCGGCAGCCGGCTGCCCTGCAAAGGCGCTGCATTGCGCGGTTTCTGGAGGCGGCGGGACTTCCCTGCGGGTATCATGAGATCCTTGCCGTGCAGGCATTGCTCACAAAGGGCGGCGCTCTCGATGCCGACCGCAGCGGAACGGTCGTGGCCTGTACGCAGGATACCCTGTTTCTCCGGGAAACACAGCCGGAGGTATCCGCAAGGCTCCAGATCGGGGAAAATGTGCTTTTTTCAGGACATATTGTCTTCGCGGAACTGATTTCCTGCGAAGAATTCAGAAAATCCGCGAGATTTCACAGAAAGTTCACATTTTCTGCGCTTGATTATGATATAATAAGAGGGTATGCTGAATTGCACAGCCGCCGTCCGGGTCTGCGGATGCGGCCGGCAGGCAGGGCACACAGCATCCGGATCAAAAAATGGCTCAGTGAGCAGGTTTCGCCGATGATGCGTCCATTTATCCACTATCTCTCCGATGAACAGGGGCTTTTGTGGGTTGAAGGGCTTGGCGCTGCCGCACATGCAGCCGTGACGGATCAGACAAAGCAGGTGCTTGTGCTGCGTGTTTCTCACCAAACGGACACAAAGCGCATACAGGATTGACACAAGCCTGCTGTATACTAAGATGAATACCTCCCCGGTATGCATCCTCCTGCGGGAAACCGCAGCTACATGACAGAGAGAAAAGGAGTGTGAACCGCTTGACACCAAAACGCAGAGGAGCAGTGGCCTATCTTCTGGTCGCGCTGGCGCTGATCGGCATTGCCGTCATCATGCTGCCGCGGATGAATCAGAAGGAGCCGGAATACACCTATTCCGAGATCATGTCCCATTTCGACAACCTCGAGGTCACGGAATACACGCTGGATCTTGGCTCCGGTGAGCTGAAAATGACGCTCAAGGACGAGACCGAGATCGAGTACACCGTCCCGAATGTCAGCATCTTCAAGGAGGAAACCGAGGGGTACCGCCTGCGGTACAACGAGGCCAATCCCGATGCACCGCTTGAACAGGACTATTACCGGATCACGGACAATACCTGGATCATCACCTATATCCCGACCCTCATCATCCTGATTATGGGCGTTGTGCTCTTCATCTTCATGATGCGGCAGGCCGGCGGCGGACGCTATAACAATTTCGGCAAGGCCAACATCAAGGCACAGCCCTCCGGCAAGAAGGCAACCTTCGATGATGTGGCGGGCGCCGATGAGGAGAAGTTCGAGACGGCTGAGATCGTGGATTTCCTGCGCAATCCGCAGAAATACACCGAGCTGGGCGCACGCATCCCGAAGGGTGTGCTGCTGCTGGGCCCTCCCGGTACCGGTAAAACGCTGCTGGCAAGAGCTGTTGCCGGCGAGGCAGGCTGCCCGTTCTACCACATCTCCGGTTCGGATTTCGTAGAAATGTTCGTCGGTGTCGGCGCATCGCGTGTGCGTGATCTGTTCGATACTGCAAAGAAAAATGCGCCTGCGATCATCTTCATCGACGAGATCGACGCCGTCGGCAGACACCGCGGCGCAGGTCTTGGCGGCGGCCATGATGAACGCGAGCAGACCCTTAACCAGCTTCTCGTCGAGATGGACGGCTTCGAGGCCAATGACAGCGTCATTGTCATTGCGGCAACGAACCGCCGCGACATTCTCGATCCGGCGCTGCTGCGTCCGGGACGCTTCGACCGTCAGATCGTGGTCGGCTATCCGGACATCAAGGGCAGAGAGCAGATCCTGAAGGTACACACGGCCAACAAGCCGCTTGCCCCGGATGTGAACCTGCACGACATTGCCCGCACGACGGCCGGCTTTACCGGCGCAGATCTGGCCAACC
>CACZPI010000125.1 GCA_902783005.1 uncultured Ruminococcus sp.
GGCTTTATTGTCATGCCTATGTGTTGAAAACTAGTATGTTAAAAAATCTTTTAAAAAGGGCTTGACAAACAGTAACAGGTTTATGTTAGTAACAATTATATCACAACACCACCTTCGGATCAGTGACGCAGGAATCCGAAGCGTTTCTTTTTCCGGTACAGGGGCTTTGCATCGCCGACCCAGGCCGTACCGGCGGGACTCAGGTAGCTGCATACCTCCAGCGACCGCCCGTCGGAAGCCGGAAGAACGGCATCTGCGATCGCACGTGTCAGCTCTTTGGGGAGCTGTTCCTCGCCGCAGTCCACAATGACCAGATAGACCGGCATGAGCTTGTTTTCCTTCTTCATCATCCGCAGCCATGCGGTCTGGACGCTGCTGTCATTTTGCAGACAGGCTGTCAGGCGCTCACGCATTTCATCCGGAACGGTATCCGGCTCGGTAATGGTGATCTTTTCGCCCTTCTCCCGCAAGGTGCGCAGCTCCATGTCCTGCGTCTGGCCGGTTGCTGCCTTTTCGGCAGCTTCGAGCAAGGTCAGATCCAATGCCAGCTCTGCGCCGCTTTCCGGATTGAGCAGCACCGCATCATAGCCGTCGCGAAGCCGTTCGCGCAGGGTGGAGAACCACACGGGAACCGGGCGGGCTCCCATCGGCAGTGTGAGATTCCCCATTTCGAGGCGGTCGGTGAAGGCCGGCAGCATCCGTTTGCCGTCACGCTCTACCGGGGGGACCCAGCGTCCGGAGACACCGCCCTGCTGAATAACGATGACCGGCAGATACAGCGGGGAATGGTACAGCTCCGTGAGAAACGCTGTGGTCTGTCTGCCGTCAGCGGTTTTTGCCAGAATGCCCTGCTGCATCAGCAGGAGCTTGCCGAGGAGCGCCGGTGCCAGCACGGTGCGCTGATCGAGCGGAAGCTCCCGGTCATCCGGAATCTCGACCAGATCGGAAATATGAAAATTGATGCTGCGCGGCAGATAATCCACGATCACGCGGGTACAGCCGCAGCGCCAGAGATCACGGTACAGCGCTGCCTGCTTGTCCGGGGGGACACGCAGCGCCTGCACATGCTCCCCGCGCTCCATGCAGCGCTCGGCAAAGCGCTCAAAGGTAGCATCCTCGGAGAATACCATTGCGCTGGGCTGGCCGAGCTCCTCGAGCAGGTAGTAATGCTTCGTCTGCGGATAAAACAGCACCAGAACCTCCTGTGCCAGCAAAGCATCAATGACCTCCTGCGCAAGCGCATCGGAGGGGGTGCCGTTCTGATGATAGGCTTCGATCCGTTCCTGAACAGTTGCCATAATTTCACTCCTGAATAAGGGACGCCGCCGTCAGGCAGCGTCCCTTGTGTATTTACTGAATATCGTTATCGTCAAAGATGTCGCCGCACTCGGGGCAGAACTTCGGCGGGTGTGCCGGATCCTCAGGCTGCCAGCCGCACTTGTCGCACTTGTAAAGCGGTGCGCCTGCCGGCTTCTTGGCGCCGCATTCCTGGCAGAACTTGCCCTGGTTTACTGCGCCGCAGCTGCATGTCCAGCCCGCGGCAGGTGCCGGCTTGGGGCTGCCGCACTCGGAGCAGAACTTGGCTGTGTTGACGGCACCGCATGTGCATGTCCAGGAATTGGCTGCCGGTGCCGGAATGGATGCCGGCTGCTGCTGAACCTGCTGCTGAGCCTGCATCTGCTGCTGCATGGCCTGCTGCTGTGCGCCCATTGCAAAGAGATTCTGTGCATTCATGCCGCCTGCCTGCTGTGCCATATTCATGCCCATGAAGCCCATCATGGCGCCGCCCTGGTTGCCGGCAGCAGCCTTCATGGCGTCGGCCTGTGCCTGCGTGAGAGTACCTGCCGCAAGGTTCACGTTGGAATTCATCTTGACGCGTCTTGCCTCGTCCTCGAAGTCCTGGATGCGCTTCATGTCAGCGGGAGATACGGTTGCAGAATTGATGGTAATATTGCCGATCTCAATGCCGCGCTTGTTTTTCCAGTCGGCAGCCAGTGCCTCGTTCAGCGCGTCCTTGATCTCCTTGTTGTGCAGTGCAAGCTGGTCATAGCGCACGCCCATATCGGAAACGGCTGCGAATGCAGGCTGAAGTGCATCAAGCAGCTCACTCTTTAGCTGCTGCTCAAAGGCAGGATCTCTTGCGAAATCGCCGGCCTTGTTGCCGCAGACATTGGTATAGAACAGGATCGGATCCACGATCTTGTAGGTGTAGTTGCCGTTGCAGCGGATGCCGACCGTGAGATTGCCCGTCAGTTCCTCATACATGGAATCCTTGTAGACCACGCGGAACGGTACCGGATTCTGGGTGCCGAACTTGTTGTCCATCATTTCCTTGAGGTTGAAATAGTAAATGCGCTGTACATGGGCGGTGTCGCCGCCGAAGGAAACGCGCTTGGCAAAGGTCTTGAAGCTCTCCTTGATGCCGTGACCCAGACCGCCGGAGAAGATGCTCGGCTCGCTGGACATGTCGTAGGTGTACTCACCCGGCTCTGCGCAGATCTCCACAACTCTGCCCTGATCCACGATGATCATGCACTGTCCGTCTGCGACTGCGATCACAGAACCGTTGGTGATGATGTCCTCGCTGCCCTTGGTGTTCGAGGATTTTGCGCTCACGCGCTTCTTGCCCTTGACCATCAGGGTGCCTGCGGGAATGGAATCACAATAGAAAAATTCCTTCCACTGGTCAGCCAGTACGCTGCCGCCTGCTGCAAGTGCTGCCTTCAAAAGTCCCATAGTTCTTACTCCCTTCAGTGATCGTCACGGATCCCCGGCAGATTGCTGCCGGAGCTGCGACTTTGATAGGTCTATTATATCATATTCCGCAGCGTTTGTCAATCATGAATTCTACTTTTTGCAGCGAATCCGCCTTGTTTTGCATTGTATTTTTGTGCAGGATGGGGAATGGCAGGAAATGCATACTGTACAACTTGTAGAAAACCTATTGACATTTACAGGAAAAAGGTATATAATAAGTGTGTCTCATGATCGGAAACAAGGGGAACGAATCTTGAGTGTCATTATTCTTGAAGGAGGAAGATCATTATGAAGATCAAACGTCTGATCGCTGCAGCGCTCTGTGCGGCACTTGCCGTATCTTCCGCACCGCTGCCGCAGCCGGTCATTGCGGCGGATGCGACGGTCGAGGATTCCGGGGTGGAGATCGACTACGCACGCGCATTGCAGTATTCGATCTATTTTTACGATGCCAATATGTGCGGCACGGAGGTCGGTGAGCACACACGCCTGTCCTGGCGCGATGACTGCCACACCTATGACGCCCATGTGCCGATGGTGCCGTGGGACGGCGATACCGTCGAGGGCGGCGGTACGAACCTGTCGCAGGAATTCATGGACAAGTACAAGGATGTCCTGGATCCGGACGGCGACGGCACGATTGATGTGGCCGGTGGTATGCACGATGCCGGTGACCATGTGGAATTCGGTATGCCGGAGAATTACGCGGCTGCGACTCTCGGCTGGGGCTTTTATGAATTCCGTGATTCCTATGTGAAGCTCGGACAGGATGACCACATCGAGACTGTGCTGCGTCATTTCAATGACTATCTTATGAAGTGTACCTTCCGCGACAAGGACGGCACGGTGATCGCGCATTGCTACCAGGTCGGTGAGGGCGGCATTGACCATGCTGTCTGGGAAGCGCCCGAGGTCGATACCATGGTGCGTCCGGCATATTTCCTGACTGCGGAAAAGCCGCAGACGGATTATGTGGTTTCTGCCTGCGCTTCGCTGGCGATCAACTACCTCAATTTCAAGGACACCGATCCGGAATATGCCGAGAAATCCCTGGATTACGCCAAGGCACTCTGGGATTTTGCCAATGCGAATGAAAAGGAGCTCTCCGACAACGGCGACGGCCCCGGCCGGTTCTACCAGTCTACCAAGTGGGAGGACGACTACTGCTGGGCAGCCGCTTGGATGTATCTTGCCACCGGTGATGCCTCGGTGTTTGACGATGCCTATGCGATCTTCGACTACTACGCCGCATCCGGCTGGGTATACTGCTGGAATGACATGTGGAGCGGTGCTTCCGTCCTCTGGGCACGCATCAACCAGGAGCATCCGGAGCTTGACATGGTGCAGAAATGCCGTGATGCACAGGGCAAGAACGAATATGTATTTGACGATTTCTGGGATAATGACTGCGTCGGCAAGATCCTGAAGACCTACAAGGAAAAGACCACGCCGCAGGGCATGGTATTCATCGACGTCTGGGGAAGCTGCCGCTATGCATCTGCATTTGCGCTTGTCTGCGCGGTGTATGACAAGTACCACAACGATGGAAAGCCGAGTGAATGGAGCGAATTTGCCAAGCACCAGATCGACTACATTCTCGGTGACAACGACATTACCTACAAGGAGACTGCGGAGCAGACCGTCCTTGCCGGCCGCAACGGCACCCACGGCAAGCGCGTGTTCCTGTGCGGCTACGATCCTGTTTATTCTGTCATGAATCCGCACCATCGCGCTGCCTCCGGCCTGACGATGGCAGAGGATCCGCGTGAGCAGAAGCATGTCCTCTGGGGTGCGCTTGCGGGCGGCCCTGACGACAAGGACAGACACAGCGACAGCACGAACGACTGGCGTGAGAATGAGGTCACGATCGACTACAATGCTGCATTTGTCGGCGCATGCGCAGCCATGTATGAGTATTACGGCACGAATGATATGGCAGTGACCGCCAACTTCCCGCCCGAGGAGGTTCCCGGTGAGGATGAGCAGGGCGGCAGCGGCTACTGGGTAGAGGCGCTTGGCCTTGACAACCGCGAGGCGGACGGCACCGGCGCTGTGGAGGTTTCCATGAAGGTATACTCCGGCCTGCCCAAGCCCTCGCAGAATATCACTGTCAGATACTACATTGATGCTTCCGAGGTGGAAGATCCTACGGTCATTACGACGAGTAAGCTCTTCGATCAGGCCGAAATGGAGATCAAGGGTGCGGTCTGCACGGTCTCGGATCCGATCAAGTGGGACAAGATGGACAATGTCTATTATGTCGAGGTATCCTGGGAAGGCTGCACCTTTGCAAATTCCGGCAAAAAGTGCCAGTTCTCCGTTGGATTCTACGGTAAGGGCTATACCGGTTCGGATAATGCATATCATTTTTATCAATGGGATCCCACGAACGACTGGAGCTTTGAAACCATGAAGCTGGGCAAGAAGACCGATTTCTTTGCGGTTGAAAATCCGCCTGAGGTGCTCAACGAGCGCATCTGCGTGTATGACGACGGCGTGCTTGTCGGCGGCATCGAGCCGGACGGCACAGTGCCGGAAACGGGCAAGCAGGAGGAGACGACGGAGACGACCGGAGCCACCGCCGCCCCGGATCAGCCGTCCGGCGTGCTGTACGGCGATGTGGACTGCAATGAGAAGGTGGAGCTGCTCGACGTCATTACGCTCAACAAGAACATGCTTGGCATGTTGAAGCTCACAGACGAGGGCACCGCCAATGCGGATGTAGACCTGAACAAGAAGGTAGACACCACGGATTCGCTTTATATCCTGCAATCCCTTGTCAGCCTTGTCACACTTCCTGTGAAAAAGTAACAGTGCATCCCCTCTCCTGCATACAGGAGAGGGGATCTGCTTTTGCAGGAATATGGATTTGCAAAAGATCCCCCTTCCCGCATGCGGGAAGGGGGATTGTATGTGTTTAGGTGAAGTCAAACTTGAAAGGATCGTACCGGTTGTAGGCAGCAGCGTTGCGGGTAATGGTCGCGGGTTCTGTCCAGGTATCCAGGAGATCCTCATAATCCGGATGGTGCATCGTGTAGTTGGCATTG
Organism: uncultured Ruminococcus sp.; assembly: GCA_902783005.1. GTDB lineage: Bacteria > Bacillota > Clostridia > Oscillospirales > Ruminococcaceae > UBA3855. The sequence continues at coordinate 5,805 of CACZPI010000125.1, forward strand.
GCCATTCCGGATTCCGACCACAGGTCGTCCTCGGTCATGCGCTCGCGGATGTCGTAGCGTACCAGCAGGTACATCTCCTCATCCTCCTCCACAATGAAGGGCTTGCCGTAATCGGCCTCCCCGATCTCCAGCAGCTTGTTGTAAGCCTTCTGGCTCGGATTCCAGTAAATGTCGTCCGGATTGTCATAGTCTTCCTCGTTGACAACGGTGATGATGCTTTCATTCTGGAAGGGGACTGTTTCAGTTGCAGTCTCGTCGGAGAGCAGATCATCCTCGTCTGCCAGCACATCCTCTTCCTCGGTATTCTCTGCCGCAGCCTCGGTGGTCTCCTCGACAGTTTCATCTGTCTCCTCGTCAGAGGGCTCTGCTGCTTCGGAGGTTTCCTCGGCTTCCGCAGTCTCACCCTCGGCAGTCTCCTCGGTTTCGCCCTCAGCGGTTTCTTCTGTAGCTTCTACAGTCTCTTCTGTTGCCTCAGCCTCGTCAGCGGCCTCCGCAACGGTCTCGGCAGTTGTGGTCACGCGCGGGGTCGTGGTGGCAGCCTCATCACCGGTCACGCCGGCAGCCTCCTCGGAAACGGAGGTCACATAGTAATTGTAATCCTCCTGGATGTAATCCATTTCCGTCATAACGGCTTCCATGCCGCCGTTGTCGTAGGCATCCTCGACGCGCTCCTGGTATTCCTCAGCGAGCTTTTTCATCTTGGCCTTGTCATCGGACTTCATGAGGTTGCCCTCGCTGTCCTTGAGGCTGATGCGGACGTACTGTGCGCGGATGTTGTTCTCGATGTAATAGTCGGTGATCTCGTCCTCCGTCACACCATTCTCGCCGCCGATGCCGTAATAGTATTCAAAGATGGCATCGCTCTTGTAGCTCGAACGGACGATCTTGCGGAAGGAATCCTCGCTGATGCCGTTCTTTTCCATGGTGTCCGGCGACCAGTAGTAGCTCATCATCATGTCGATGTTTGATTCATCCGTCGGATCAAGTGTCAGCCCCAGTTCATCGAACTTCTGCTCGGTAACGGCAAAGTCGGCGCACATTTCGGTCGCCTTGTCCTGGATCCAGGTGGTCACATCCTTGCCCTCAAGCATCATGGCCTTGATGGCATTCTTGTCCTCGGTGTCAAGCTCCTCGTTTTCAGCCTTGAGCTGGTTGACCGCGTCGGAATAGGCGGTATTGGCAAAATAGATGTAAACACCGGCCGGCACCTCATAGCCGTTGACGGTCAGAGCCGTTCTGGTGTTGGTTCCGCAGGCAGTACATGCGGCAGCCGCAGCGAATGCAGTCAGCATTGCGGCAGCACGTTTCAAAAGTGACATAGTCTACATACCTCATTTCTTTTCATTCCGCGCCGTTTTCAGGGCATACTTCGCCCGTGGGCGCCAGTCTTTCACTATTATACTACAAAACCGGAAAGAAGTCCATAGCTTTTTCAAAAAAATTCTGATTTTTCACATAATTTTCAGAATCCGCTTGCATTGCTTTGTGAAAATATGCTATAATACTAAATACAGATTACCGAACCCACACCATAAAGGAGAATGATTATGACAAAATATGCGCTGATTACCGGTGCCACCTCCGGCATCGGCAGGGAAATGGCGATTTATCTGCATCGTCTCGGATGGCAGCTTGTGCTGTCCGGGCGTAATGAAACCGTGCTGCGGCAGATGGCAGCCCGCTTTGGCAAGGGCACGAAGTATCTTGCACTGGATCTGGCAAAGCCGGATGCACCGCAGAAGCTGTATGCATTCTGCAAGGGAACGCGCATCGACATGCTTGTGAACAACGCAGGCTTCGGCGTATTCGGCAGCTTTACGGACAGCTCCCTGGATGCGGAGCTGGAACTGATCGATGTGAATATCCGTGCGCTGCACATCCTGATGAAGCTGTTTCTGAAGGACATGGTTGCCCGTGATTCCGGCATCATCCTGAATACCGGTTCGATCGCCGGCTTTGCAACGGGGCCGATGCTGTCGAGCTACTATGCATCGAAGAATTATGTCGTGCGCATGACGACCGCTGTCCGGGAGGAACTGCGCCGGATGGGTTCGCATGTGACCGTCAGCGTCCTGTGCCCGGGGCCGGTTGATACGAATTTCAATAACCGTGCCGGCGTGACCTTCTCCGTCAAGCCCGCCAATCCCGCAATGGTCGCGCAGTACGGCATTGACCGTGCGCTGGAGGGACGCTGCATCATCATTCCGACGCTGGCCGTCAAGCTCGGCGTTGCTGCCGTGAAGCTCTGCCCGGAGGAGCTCGCAGCACGTGTCATCTATATCGTGCAGAAGCGCAAGGAAAAGATGCCCTGATGAATCCGCGCTCTCCCTTCCCGTATTCGCTTGACAACAAGCGCTACCATACCCTGTATTACCATAACCGGCAGGTGTTCGGCGGCAGAGTATGGAAGGCGGTGCTCGACGGGGGCTTCACCTGCCCGAATCTGGACGGTACCTGCGGCACAGGCGGATGCGCTTTCTGCGACGGCGGCAGCGGTGCCTTCACGCGGCCGCTTCCGCTGCACGAGCAGTTGGATGCAGAGCTGGCGCGGATCCGGAGGAAAGAGCCGGATCCGCGCTGCATTGCGTATTTTCAGGTGCATACGAACACCTATGCCCCGGCGGAACGGCTGCGGGAACTGTATGAGACAGCGCTCGCTCATCCGGGTGTCATAGGCATTTCTGTCGGAACGCGCCCGGACTGCCTGCCGGAGGAGGTGCTTGCCCTGCTCGGGGAGCTGCATCACCGGACATACCTGACCGTGGAGCTGGGCTTGCAGACGGTGCATGATGCGACTGCGCAGGCCTTTGGACGGGGGTATCCGTATGCGGTATTCCTGGAAGGCTACAATGCCCTGCAGGAACGGGGCATCCGCACCTGTGTCCATCTGATCGACGGGCTGCCGGGGGAGGATGCCGATGCCATGACCGAAACCGCAAGGCAGGTCGGTGCGCTGCATCCGCAGGCGGTGAAGCTCTCTCTGCTGCATATTCTCGAAGGCACACGCTATGCGCAGGCGTACCGGCGCGGGGAGATCGTGCCGATGACGCAGGAGGAATATATCCGCACAGTCTGTACGCAGCTTTGCTATCTGCCGCCGGAGACGGTGATCGAACGGCTGACCGGGGACGGGGAGAAATCCCGCCTGCTGGCACCCGACTGGAGCCGTGACAAGCTCTCGACGCTCGGCGGGATCGACCGGTATCTGGCAGAGCATGACCTGATGCAGGGGTGCCGGATGTGAAGCATATGGGAGAGAAGAAGCCCCGGAGGCAGTGCCTCCGGGGCTTGTCTGTGCAGAGGATTACAGCTCGTTGATCTGCTCGTAAATATCCTGCATCCGCAGGTCTGTCTCCGCGATCGTTCCGGCCAGCTCCCGCAGCTCCTCCTTCAGGTCGTCGGGAACGATGCTGTCGGTCTTGTAGTGGAGCTGGTGCTCGAGACTTGCCCAGAAATCCATTGCAATGGTACGGATCTGGATCTCAACCGGAACGGTCATTTTCTTGGTGGACATGTACACCGGCACCATGACGACCATGTGGAAGCTCCGGTAGCCGGAGGGCTTGGGATTCTTGATGTAATCCTTGAGCTTGATGACCTCGAAATCCCCGCGCCGCGTGAGCAGCTCGGCAATGGCATAGATGTCGTCAATGTAATAGCACACGACCCGGATCCCGGCAATATCGGTCAGATTCTTCTGTGCAGACTGTGCCGTCATCGGCAGCCCCTTGCGCTGGAGCTTTCCCATGATGCTCTTGCCGCTCTTGATGCGGCTGTCGATGCTGTGGATGGGATTGCGCTTGTAGCGCATGGAAAACTCATTGTCATAGATCCGCAGCTGTGTTTCCACGGTCTTTGCCGCGGAATCGTAGATATGATCGAGCTCCAGAAATTCATTGAAGAGCCGTTCCAGTACATCCTGTTCGACCGGCACGACCTCGCCGATGCGTTCCAGATAGAAATTGCCTTCGTCCATGTTGTGTTGCCTCCTGTATTATAGCTTCAGCGTATCCGCCGGTTCCTCGCCTTCCCCCAGCACCCGCCAGCGGTAGGAAATCAGCTCCGGCACTTCCTCCGGGACATGCTCCTGTGCCACGGGAATACACTGCCCGACGCATACACTGTCAAGCAGCGCCTCCTCACGAAGCATCCGGAGTCCGTCGAAGTCTCCTGCATTTGCATAGAGTCCGAATAGCTGCTCCATGGCCTTCCGGACACAGGGATGCTCCCGGTGTTCCCGCAGCAGCTCCGGCGGGATCAGATCCAACTGGAACCGCAGCGCGATCTCACCGAAATATTCCTGCTCCAGATCCCGTTCCAGATACGTCTTTGCATGGTACCGGAGATTGGCCTCCAGTGCCGGGATGTGATGCTCCAGCCAGATGTCGAACAGGGAATTGTGCGATTCACACGGATGTCCTGCCGCAGCGCGATTCACAAGCCGGTAGATCGGGTCGGGCTGGTAATCCGTATTCAACGGATAGACCTGCCTTCCGTCGAGCGTCGGCTCGGTCAGCGTGAGTGTGCGAAGACTGCCGCAATGCTGGAACAGGTCTGCGCCGCATGTCCGCAGCCGCATGGGGATCGTCAGGTGCCCAAGCCTTCCGCATCCGCAGAATACACCTTCTCCCAGCGCTTCCAGATGATCCGGAAGATCAAGCTGCTCGAGCTTGATGCAGAAATGAAATGCATGTGCGCCGATCGAGCGCACCCCCGCCGGAATCCGGATCTCCCGGAGATTCATGCAGCGTTCAAATGCATGGTCACCGATCTCTGTGACCTCCTCCGGCAGATGGATGCATTTCAGATCGGGGCAGTTCGCGAAGGCACCGTCCCCGATGCGTGTGATCCTGCCGAGCAGCCAGGCATGTTCCTCGCCTTCAGCCGGGAAGTAGTGCGTGAGGGTTGTGCCGTCGGTATACTGCTTTTTCACATCAAAGTGCCGCGAGTGCCGCGAAGCGATCCTTCAGTGCCGGATAGATGCTGCGGTACATCCGGTAATACTTTTCATATTCCGGAATGTTCTCTGCCACCGGCTCCTGGACATTTGCCGTGTGGACGATCGCGCCGCAGGCTTCCGGAACGGATGCATACAGCCCTGCGCCGACTGCTGCAAGGATCGCTACGCCCAGTGCGGGGCCTTCCTTGGAATCGACCGTCTTGACCGGGCATGCATAGAGATCGGCAAGCATCTGCCGCCATACCGGGGACGATCCGCCGCCGCCGCATGCCATCATATCCGAGACATTCACGCCCATTTCGCGGAATACCTCCACGCAGTCACGCAGCGAAAAGGTCACGCCTTCCATGACCGCACGCAGCATATCGCGTCTGGTATGCATGCCGGACAGGCCGAAGAATACGCCTCTTGCATCCGGATCAAGATGCGGGGTGCGCTCACCCATCAGGTACGGCAGATACAGCAGCTTGTTGGCACCGATCGGGGATTCGAGCGCCGCCTTGTCCATCAGGTAATACGGATCGACGCCCATGAGTGCTGCCGCTACCTTCTCGGAATCACAGAACTGATCGCGGAACCATTTCAGGGAAAGACCGGCACCCTGGGTAACACCCATGACATGCCATGCACCCGGTACGGCGGCACAGCAGGTGTGGACTCTGCCGGGCTTGTCGATCGAAATGGAGGAGGTGTGTGCAAACACCACGCCGGAGGTGCCGATGGTCGTGAAGGCCTTGCCGTCCGTGACAACGCCGGTGCCGATGGCTGCGGCAGCATTGTCGCCCGCGCCGCCGACCACGATCGTTCCGGCGCAAAGCCCCAGCTCGTCTGCCATTTCCTTTGTCAGCTCGCCGGTGACCTCGCAGGATTCATAGACCTTGCCCAGCCATGCCTTGTCAATGCCGAATGCGGTCAGCAGCTCGTCCGACCAGCAGCGGTTCGGCACATCGAGCAGCTGCATACCGGAGGCATCCGAAACCTCGGTCGCATACTCCTGCGTCAGGATGAAGCGCAGATAGTCCTTCGGCAGCAGAATGTGTGCCACGCGCTCAAAGATCTGCGGTTCATTGTTCCGCACCCAGAGAATTTTGGCAGCCGTCCAGCCGGTCAGTGCGGGATTCGCGGTGATCTCCACGAGCTTGTCGCGTCCGGCAATGCGGTTCATTTCCTCGACCTCTGCGGCCGTTCTCTGGTCGCACCAGATGATGGAACGGCGCAGGACATGGTTGTCCTTGTCGAGCATGACAAGCCCGTGCATCTGTCCGGAGATGCCGATGCCGCGTACATCCTCCTTCTTCACGCCGCTCTTTGCCATGACCGCCCTGACGGAGGTCTTGGCAGCATTCACCCAGTCTGCGGGATCCTGCTCTGCATAGCCGTTCTTCGGCTGGTACATGGGGTACTCTACCGTAGACGAGGCGATCACGCGCCCTGTTTCGTCAAACAGCACCGTTTTCGTGCCGCTGGTACCCAGATCAATTCCGATTAAAAATGCCATTGTATTCACGCTCCTGTTTCGTCAGTCCGGCGCAGAGCCGGTTAATTACATTATACAGGATTCTGCCGGGAAATGCAAGAGCTTTTGTTCAATTTTTCGGCTTTGCATTGACAACCCCGCAGCACCGTGATATAATGTATTATATCAAATGACAATCGGGGAGGGATCCGGATGATTCTGGTTACAGGCGACACCCACGGCGAACAGGCGCGGATGAAATATTACATGGATCAATGCGGCGCAGCAGACTGGACAGAGGACGATTATCTGATCGTGTGCGGGGATTTCGGCTATCTGTTTGTGGATGATCTGTCCGAGCATGCCTTCCTTGACGATCTGGCGGGGCAGCGCTGGCAGATTTTGTTCGTGGACGGCAATCACGAGAATTTCCCGGCCATTTTCCGCTGTCCGGAGGAGGAATGGCACGGCGGCAGGGTACACCGGATCCGGCAGAATATCCGCCATCTCATGCGCGGACAGGTCTTTGAGATCGAAGGAAAGACATTCTTTACCATGGGCGGCGCCTATTCCATTGACCGGGCGCTGCGCAAGGAGGGCTTTGACTGGTGGGAGCAATGGGAGCTGCCCACACAGGCGGAATATGCCGAGGCCGGGCGCAATCTGGCTGCGCACGATCACAGGGTCGATTACATCCTCTCCCACACCTGCCCGCAGGAGCTGATCTACCTGATGAGCAAATCCCCGAATGTGCATGACGCGGAGCTGACGGCATTTCTGAGCAAGGTCAGCCGGGAGACGGAATTTTCCCACTGGTATTTCGGACACTGGCATGAGGAACGTGCCTTCGGGGAAAGGTTCACATTGCTCTGGTATGAGACAAGGAGGATCCTATGAAACGACTGATCGCGGCGGTGCTGACCGCTGTGCTGCTTTGCACCGGAATACCGGTGCATGCCTCTGAAACAGGCAATCTTCCGGTGCTTCAGGAGTATCTTGTGAAGCAGACCGATGCCCTTCCCGAGGGGTGCGACCTCAATGCCGACGGCGTCATTGACATTCTTGATCTGGCCATCATGAAGCACAGCAAGCGCACGGATGCCCTTGAGCCGATGGGCACGGTGCATACCGGCGATGCGACCTTCTACGGCGGCGGATATGAGGGCGGATGCGCGATGCTTGACCCGGTATCCAGGGATTACTGGATCGTGGCAATGAATTACTATGACTGGAACAATTCCCAGCTTGCCGGGGCATATCTGGAGGTCACCGGGGAGCTTGGCACGATCCATATGCTGGTCACCGATGAGCTGCCTGAGGGGAAAAAGGGAGATCTTGACCTGTATACGGATGCCTTCCCGCTGATCGCCCCCGTGGAAAAGGGGCGCGTTCCGTGCAGCTGGAAAATCGTTTCCCTGGATACGGCCGATACCCCCATGACGTACCGTTACAAGGAAGGCTCCTCGCCTTTCTGGTGCGGCATTCAGGTGCGCAATCACCGCTATCCGATCACGAAGCTGGAATTCCTGGGTGCAGACGGGAAATTCGTCGAGCTGCCCCGCCGCAATTACAATTATTTTGAGAGCATGGATCTGGGGGAGGGGCCGTTTACGCTTCGCCTGACGGACATTTACGGGAATGCCGTGGTGGAAAAGGACATTCCCTTCACCCCGGACGAGGAGCAGACAGGACGGGTGCAGTTCCCGGAATGATCTGCCGGAAGGAGCAATGCAGATGGGACTCCTGATACAGGGCGATACGCTGTTAAAGTACCTCCCGGAGCCGGATGAAACGACGGTGACAGTTCCGGAGGGCGTGCGCATCATCGGGGAAGGCGCATTTCAAAGATGTCGCCTGACAAGGATCATGCTGCCGGAGACTGTGCAGCACATCGGTGACAATGCCTTTGCCGCATGCCTTGTCCTTACGGAAATCGGATTGCCGGACAGCATTGTCTCTGTGGGTGCATCGGCATTTTCCTGCTGCGGAAGCCTGCCCTTTCTGCGTCTGCCCCGGCTGCTGACCGCGATCCCGAAGCGGATGTGCGAGGAAGCACGTTCGCTCCGGCAGGTGATCCTTCCGGAGCATGTGGAGGCGATCGGGGACGGTGCCTTCCGCTTCTGCACGGCGCTGGAGAAAATCGACATTCCGGAAGGCGTGTGCTACCTGGGTGAACGTGCCTTTGAGGACTGCATGTCGCTTGGCCGGCTGCACTTCCCGGCAGCACTCCGGGAGATCCGGCGCTTCTGCTGCCGGAGCTGCTGTGAGCTGCGGCAGATCGTGCTTCCGGACGGGCTGGAGGTCATCGGTACACAGGCATTTTTTGAATCGGGGCTGGAATCGGCCGTGATCCCGCCGCATGTCCGGAAAATTGAGCCGCTTGCCTTCGGAGGGTGCCGGCTGCTGCGGCAGGTGCATCTGCCGGAAAGCGCGGTCAATATCGGCGTGGGCGCCTTCGGGGAGGGCATACAGATCACCATGCAGCACGGCGACTGCCGGGTGACGATGGAACTTCGGGATCTCTGGAAAAAGAGCATGCAGGCATTCCGGGAGCATCCGGGATTTCCGGAGCTTATGGAGATCGGCGAGGAGTACCGGATCCCATTTGCTGCCTGTTATCATGACTGTGACCGGGATCTGGATGCATTTCTGGCGCAGCATTCCGGACAGGCCGCGATGCTGGCGATCCGGAATGCAGATGCGGGGCTGCTGGACATTCTGATCCGCGGCGGATTTCTCCATGCAGGGAATATTGATCCCATCATTGACGCGGCGATCGCTGCAGCGCAGAACGGCGGCGACCCGCAGATGCAGGTCATGCTGACCCATGCTAAGCATGCGCTGTCTGCGGATCCGGCGGATCCCGGTGCAATGCTCCGGCTGTGAGCAGGCATTCCGGGGAGCCGTCTTTGAAATTTTCGTGCAATAGGAGCGTACATTATCATGAAGCAACTGACTGTCGGCATTCTGGCGCATGTCGATTCCGGCAAGACCACCCTCACCGAGGGAATGCTCTACACGGCAGGCACTCTGCGCAAACTCGGGCGGGTCGATCACAAGGATGCCTTTCTGGACACCGATGCCATGGAGAAGGAGCGCGGCATTACCATCTTCTCGAAGCAGGCGGTGCTGAAGCTCGAAGATACGGAGCTGACCTTGCTCGATACACCCGGCCATGTGGATTTCTCCGCGGAGATGGAGCGCACGCTTTCCGTGCTGGATTATGCGATCCTTGTGATCTCCGGATCGGAAGGCGTGCAGAGCCACACCGAAACCCTCTGGCGCCTGCTGCAGCATGCAGGCGTGCCGGTGTTTGTTTTTGTCAATAAAATGGATCTGGCCTACCGGACACATGCGGAGCTGACAGCGCTGCTGCATGAACGGCTGTCCCCGGCAATCGTCGATTTCACGGAGCAGAATGCGGATTTCTACGATGCCCTCGGCTCCTGCGACGAGGTGCTTATGGAGCAGGTGCTCGAATCCGGAACGGCAGCAGAGGAGGACATTGCCCATGCGATCCGGCAGCGGCATGTGTTCCCGGTGCTTTTCGGATCGGCCTTGAAGCTCGACGGGATCGGGGAGCTGCTGACACTTTTGCAGACATATACCCTTCCGCTGCCGGAGCGTGCGGAATTCGGCGCACGCATTTTCAAGATCACCGAGGATCCGCAGGGCAAGCGCCTGACCTGGATCAAGGTCACGGGCGGCAAGCTCTGCGTCCGCGATGAGATCACCTGCGGCGAGCCGCCGGTGACGGAGAAGATCAGCCAGCTTCGCATCTATTCCGGCGCGAAGTTCACGCCTGCCGATGAGGTGCTGCCAGGGCAGGTCTGCGCAGCGGCGGGATTGTCCGCAACGGCAGCAGGCATGGGACTTGGCACCGAGGCAGATGCGGCGCCGCCTGTCCTTGAACCGATTTTGCGCTATGCCGTGGCGCTCCCGCCGGATATTTCCGTGCATACCGCCCTGATGACGCTGCGCAGGCTTGAACAGGAGGATCCGCAGCTCCATGTCGATTTCAACGGACAGCTCCAGGAGCTGCATGTGCTTCTCATGGGCGAGATCCAGCTTGATGTCCTGCGGCATGTGCTGGAGGAACGCTTCGGTATCAAGGCGGAATTCGTACCCTGCGGCGTGGCCTACAAGGAAACCATTGCGGCACCGGTGCAGGGAATGGGGCATTATGAGCCGCTGCGGCATTATGCCGAGGTGCGGCTGCTCATGGAGCCGGGCAAGCCGGGGAGCGGCCTGCAATTTTCCACGCTTTGCCGGGAGGATGCGCTTGACCGCAACTGGCAGCGATTGATCCTGACACATCTGGCCGAGCGGCAGCATCCTGGCGTGCTCACCGGGGCACCTATTACGGATATGAAGATCACCCTGATCGCCGGCCGCGCCCATAAGAAGCATACCGAAGGCGGCGACTTCCGGCAGGCGACCTACCGTGCCGTGCGCAACGGCCTGATGCATGCGCAGAATATTCTGCTCGAGCCGTGGTGTACCTTCCGCCTGGAGGTGCCCGCCGATACCGTCGGAAGGGCGATCACGGATCTGGAAATGGCCGGTGCAAAGCTCGCATCGCCGGTCATGACGGGAGATACCGCCGTGCTCGAGGGACATGCTCCGGCGGCATATCTCATGCAGTACCAGACCCGCGTGACGGAATTCACCCGCGGCCGGGGAAGGCTGGCATGCACGCCCGAGGGCTATGCACCGTGCAGCGATCCGGAGCCGGTCATTGCGGCGGCAAAGTATGATCCGCAGGCAGATACGGAAAATTCTCCCGATTCGATCTTCTGCTCCCACGGTGCCGGTTCTCTGGTGAAATGGGACGAGGTGGCACCGAAAATGCATACCGAGGATCCCATGCGGCAGCGCACGGAGGAGATCGCAGCGCGTCGGATGCACCCGGTGCGCGAGGCCTATACCGGCAGCGCTGCACAGGACAAGGAGCTCATGGAGATCTTTGAACGCACCTACGGCAAGGTCAACCGTGATGCACGCGACGAGCGGCATCATCTGCATACCGAGCACCCCGCCTCCCCGAAAACCAAAGCGAGTCCGCTTCCCGCAGGCCCCGAATACCTGCTGGTGGACGGGTACAATATCATTTTTGCGTGGGATGACCTGCGGCAGATCTCCCGGGAGAATCTGGATGCTGCCCGTGCGGAGCTGGTGCATCGGCTCGCAAATTACCGGGGGTACCGCGGCTGCGAGGTGATCGTGGTATTCGATGCCTACCGCGTCAAGGGCAATCCCGGCAGCACAGAGGAGCATTCCGGCGTGCAGATCGTCTACACCAAGGAAGCAGAAACCGCAGATACTTATATTGAGAGAGTCTCCCATGAGCTGAAAGGCGAACACCGCGTCCGCGTCGCGACCTCCGACGGTACAGAGCAGGTCATCATTCTCGGAAACGGCGCCTATCGGATGAGTGCCGCGGAGCTGCGGCAGGAAATGGTCATGGCGCAGCAGGAGATGGAAGGGTATCTGCAAACGAGGTAAAAAATATTTACGAATTTTTGAAAAAGCTATTGACAAGCATGTCGGTTTGTGCTATAATAGTTGCAACGGCGGGGGAAAAGGAAGGACGGTGAGAGCCGGATTTCCAGAATTGTAAATTTGTTTTACACCCGTCATGCATCTGGAAAGCATTTGAAACATATCTGGAAAGGAGCGTGGTGTTATGGATCATGCAGCAACCGCACAAATGGTTCTCTGGGGGATCGTATTTGTACTGGCGGCCATTCTGGAGGCAGCAACTTTGCAGCTCGTGACCATCTGGTTCTGCGTGGGTGCTCTGGCGGCATTCATTGCAGCGGCGCTGGGATTTTCCTTCATGGCGCAGGCGATCCTGTTCACAGCGGTTTCTGTGATCCTGCTGTGCGTGACAAGACCGCTGCTCCGGAAGATCCGCGTGCAGAATGTCCCCGCGATGAATGCGGACGGCGAGGTCGGCAAGCTGGCGATCGTTACCGAGTCCATCGACGCTGTCAGGGACACCGGCAGAGTCCGGATCGGCGGCGTCAACTGGAGAGCGCGTCCGGAGACAGAGGGCGAGACCTTTGCAGAGGGTGCATCCGTCCGGGTGGCACGCATTGAGGGAACTACTGCCTTCGTCACAGCAGAAACGCCGTGAGGAAATGCAGACAGAAGAACACATCAACATTAACATTTAACGGAGGTATGTATCATGGGAATCGGAGGATATCTGGTACTGGCACTGGTCATCATCGTAGCGATCATCTTTATCCGCTGCATCGTCATCGTGCCGCAGGCACATGTATTTGTGGTGGAGCGTCTGGGTACATTCAAATGTGAACTGGGCACCGGCCCGAAACTGCTGATGCCGTTCGTGGACAGAGTGGTACGCAAGGTCTCCCTGAAGGAGCGCGTCGTAGACTTCAAGCCGCAGCAGGTTATCACAAAGGATAACGTTACCATGCAGATCGACACCGTCGTATTCTTCCAGGTAACGGATGCCAAGCGCTACACCTACGGCATTGAGAATCCGATGATGGCGATTGAGAACTTCACCGCCACCACCCTGCGTAACATCATCGGTGAGCTGGAGCTGGACTCCACGCTGACCAGCCGCGACACCATCAACAACAAGATCACCGCCATCCTCGATGAGGAGACCGACCGCTGGGGCATCAAGGTCATCCGCGTAGAGCTCAAGAACATTCTGCCGCCCCGTGAGATCCAGGAATCCATGGAGAAGCAGATGAAGGCAGAGCGTGAGCGCCGTGAGAAGATCCTCCAGGCAGAGGGCGAAAAGAAGTCTCAGGTGCTGGTTGCCGAGGCTGAGAAGGAATCCAAGATCCTGCGCGCACAGGCCGAGAAGGAATCTGAGATCCTGCGCGCCGAGGCCGAGAAGCAGGCCATGATCCTGCGTGCCGATGCAGCGCGTGAGCAGAAGATCCTCGAGGCAGAGGGCGAGGCACAGGCCATCGAGAAGGTACAGCAGGCGCTGGCCGATTCGATCAAGAAGCTCAATGAGTCCAACCCGTCCGAAGCTGTCCTGACGCTGAAGGCATATGAAGCCTTCATCAAGGCAGCAGACGGCAAGGCCACCAAGCTCATCATTCCGAGCGAGATCCAGGGCATTGCAGGCCTGGCTGCCGGCATCAAGGCTGCGGCCGAATCCGGCGAGAGCCCGAAGAAGTAAATTTCCATGCAGCCCTGTTCATAATGAGCAGGGCTGCAGTGTTTCTCATGATCGTCAGCCATACTGAAAGCCTGCCCTCTCCGCATGCGGGGAGGGAGCTTTTTCTCTGCAAATCCCGGAAACCCCTTGACGGGAGGGGCAGAATGTGGTATAATGAGATATTGAAACACTGTTAAGGACAGATGCCTGTGTCAGACGGACACAGGCGGGAGGGAGCATATTGTGTATCGGATTGTCAGAAAGAAGGTGCTGAATCCCACCGTCACTTTGATGGAGGTAGAAGCACCATTTATTGCGAAAAAAGTACAGCCTGGACAGTTCATCATCTTCCGTGTGGATGAATTTGGTGAGCGCGTGCCGCTGACCGTGGCCGACAGCGATCCGGAGAAGGGAACGATCACGCTGATCTTCCAGATCGTCGGCGCTTCGACCATGAAGCTCAATGCATTGCAGGAGGGCGAATCCATCCTCGACCTCGTCGGCCCGCTTGGTGTGGCCACCGAGATCCCGGAGGGTGCCAAGCGCGTGTGCGTCATCGGCGGCGGCGTGGGCTGTGCCATTGCCTATCCGCAGGCGAAGAAGTGCTTTGCGGACGGACTGACCGTGGATGTCATTGCCGGCTTCCGGAATAAGGACATCGTCATTCTCGAGGACGAATTCCGTGCGCATTCCCATGAGCTGATCGTCTGCACCGATGACGGCAGCTATGGGCAGAAGGGCTTCGTCACCAATGCACTCCAGGAGCGCATTGATGCGGGGATCCAGTATGACTGCGTCATTGCCATCGGCCCGACCCCGATGATGAAATTCGTCTGTCAGGTCACAAAGCCCTACGGCATCAAGACCATCGTTTCGCTCAACCCCATCATGGTAGACGGCACCGGTATGTGCGGCGGATGCAGAGTCACCGTCGGCGGACAGGTGAAGTATGCATGCGTGGACGGGCCGGATTTTGACGGACATGAAGTCGATTTTGACGAGCTGATGCGCCGCAGCGGGATTTTCCGCGAGCGCGAGGCCGATTGCCGCATGATGATGCAGGCCAGACAGAAGGAGGGCGAGTGAGATGCCGAATATGTCGCAGGTCAAGGTGACGATCCCGGAGCAGGATCCGAAGGTGCGTGCGCACAATTTTGAGGAGGTCACACTCGGCTATACCAAGGAAATGGCCATGGAAGAGGCAGCCCGCTGCCTGAACTGCAAGAATATGCCCTGCGTTTCCGGATGTCCGGTGAATGTCCGCATTCCGGAATTCATTGCGCAGATCCGCGAGGGGAATTTCGAGGGCGCCTACGAGATCATCCATTCGACCAACGGCCTTCCTGCCGTCTGCGGAAGAGTCTGTCCGCAGGAGCGCCAGTGCGAGAGCAAGTGCGTGCGCGGCATCAAGGGCGAACCGGTCGGCATCGGCAGACTCGAGCGCTTTGCAGCCGATACCCATATGCAGGAGGGCAAGTCGGAGATCACCAGACCCCAGCCGAACGGCCACAAGGTCGCAGTTGTCGGCGGCGGCCCGTCCGGCCTGACCTGTGCCGGTGATCTGGCACAGCTCGGCTATGCGGTGACGGTATTTGAGGCATTCCATACCGCGGGCGGTGTGCTCATGTACGGCATTCCGGAATTCCGTCTCCCGAAGACCATCGTGCAGAAGGAGATCGAGAATCTGAAGGCTCTTGGCGTCAATATCATGACCAATATGGTCATCGGCAAGGTGCTGTCCATTGACGAGCTGATGGCTGACGGCTATGAAGCGGTCTTTGTTGGCTCTGGTGCGGGACTTCCGCGCTTCATGGGCATCGAGGGCGAAGGGCTTGCGGGCGTATGCTCCGCGAATGAATACCTGACACGCATCAACCTGATGAAGGGCTACAAGGAAGGCTATGACACGCCGGTTCTGCATTCCAAGGCAGTCGCCGTTGTCGGCGGCGGCAACGTGGCAATGGATGCGGCACGCAGCGCACTCCGGATGGGTGCAGAGCATGTGTACATCATCTACCGCCGCGGTGAGGAGGAAATGCCGGCACGCCGCGAGGAGGTGCATCACGCCAAGCAGGAGGGTGTGGAATTCCTCAACCTCAACAATCCCGTGAAGCTCCTCGGCGATGAAAACGGCAGAGTCCGTGCGGCTGTGGTACAGCGTATGGAGCTTGGTGAGCCGGATGCCAGCGGCAGACGTTCGCCGGTGCCGGTCGAAGGCTCGGAATATGAGCTTGCGGTCGATACGGTCATCATGGCCATCGGCACCTCGCCCAATCCTCTGATCCGCACGACCACCCAGGGCCTTGAAGCCAACAAGCGCGGCTGCCTGATCGTGGATGAGGACAACATGACGACCAAGCAGGGTGTGTATGCCGGCGGCGATGCCGTGACCGGTGCTGCCACCGTCATTCTGGCGATGGGCGCGGGCAAGGCAGCGGCAAAGTCCATTGATGCCTATATTCAGGGAAAATAAAGAAAAATAATCAGGAGGTAGTATTTATGAACCAGAAACTCAAGAAGGTACTTGCAGCGATGACGGGTGTTTCCATTGCCGTTCCGATGGGAACACTGACGGCATATGCATCGGATTCCTCTGCGGGCGCATCCGGTGGTACAGCGGCAGCGCTGTTTTCAACGCTCGGTCTGCCGATCCTGCTGCTGGTATTCCTGTATCTCATCATGATCCGTCCGCAGCAGAAGCAGGAGAAGGAAACCCGTGAAATGCAGAAGAATCTGCAGGTGGGTGACGAGGTCGTAACGATCGGCGGCATTGTGGGCATCGTTCTGCGTGTCGAGGATGCAACGGAGACCGTTGTTCTCGAGACCGGCAGCGACCGCCTGAAGATCCGCCTGAAGCAGGATGCCATCAAGGAGAATGTCACCGCCATGGAGCAGGCTGCTGCTGCAAAGGCAGAGAAGGACAAGAAGAAGACCTCCCTGCTTCCGACGGGCAAGCCGAAGGACGAGTAATATTCACCGGAGAAGCCGCATAGGATATACCAGAAATCCCGAGGGGAGGCATGGCAATGCGGCACAGACAACTCACCGGAATCCTGCTGTCTGCGGTAGAAGGACTTCTACTCCCGGCAGCAGGTGTTTTTTTGCTGGCAGGGATGATTATGGCGTTTGGTGTGCTGCCGGTGTGGTTTCGGATCGGATGGTCACATCTGTTCTGGTGGGGTGCTGCCATGCTGGCGGGCTGCCGTGCAGGCTGGCGTCTGCGGCACCGCGGGGCAATGTACGGACTGCTCTGCGGCCTGCTGCTGACCGGCATTCTGCTGGCGGGGTGTCTGCTCTCCGGACAGCATCCCGGCTCCGTCATGGAGCTGCGCTGCATCGGCATGGGTGTTTCCGGCATGACCGGAGGCGTGATCGGGGTCAATCTCCCGAATAAGCTGCCGCCCGGATAGATTTCCGAAAAAAATCGAAAAAACCCTTGCATTCTCCTGTGAACTATGGTATAATAGAAAAAAAGAGCATGTCTCAACAAAGGGAGGTACATTCACATGAAGCACATCATGACCATCAACAAGGCAAACCTGAAGGAGAGCGCACAGAAGGGCGGCTGCGGCAACTGCCAGGCTTCCTGCCAGTCTGCATGCAAGACTTCCTGCACTGTCGCTAACCAGAAGTGTGAGAGAGACGAAAAGTAAACAAGTTTTTTTGTTTCTGATGCCCCACACAGGCCTGTGTGGGGCGTTTCTCGTGTAGCTAATCTCTGAAAGGATGAATACCCATGATCCATAAGTATTATCTCGGCGGTCTGTATATTGTGCTGGACGTCAACAGCGGCGGTGTACACATCGTGGACGAGCTGACATATGACCTGCTGGACTACGCAGCGCCGCCTTTTGCGGAGGAATGTCCGCAGGAGATCCTCGACAAGCTGTCGGACAAGCACGATCCGGAGGAAGTGCGCGAGTGCTACCGTGAGCTTGCGGGGCTGTATGAGGATAAGATCCTCTTCTCGGCGGATG
Organism: uncultured Ruminococcus sp.; assembly: GCA_902783005.1. Lineage (GTDB taxonomy): Bacteria > Bacillota > Clostridia > Oscillospirales > Ruminococcaceae > UBA3855. The sequence goes on from CACZPI010000125.1 coordinate 23,348, forward strand.
ACTATGAGAAGTATGCGAAATTCACCGTGGCATCCCCGGTCAAGGCCATGTGCCTGCATATTTCCCATGACTGCAATCTCCGCTGCAAGTATTGCTTTGCATCGACCGGTGATTTCGGCACCGGCCGCAAGCTGATGCCGCTGGAGATCGGCAAGAAGGCGATCGACTTCCTGCTGGAGAATTCCGGCAACCGCAAGAATCTCGAGCTTGATTTCTTCGGCGGTGAGCCGCTGATGAATTTCGGCGTTGTCAAGGAGGTTGTCGAGTATGCCCGCAGCCGCGAGGCGGAATTCGGCAAGACCTTCCGCTTCACCATCACCACCAACGGCATGCTGCTGACCGACGACAAGATCGACTTCATCAACAAGGAAATGTCCAATGTCGTCCTCTCCATCGACGGCCGCAAGGAGGTCAATGACCGCATGCGTCCGGGCATCGGCGGCAAGGGCAGCTACGATGTGATCCTGCCGAAGTTCAAGAAGCTCGTGGATGCACGCAGCAAGGACAAGGATTACTATGTCCGCGGCACCTTCACCAAGTACAATCTCGACTTTGCAGAGGATGTATTCAGCCTGCGTGATGCCGGATTCGATCAGATCTCCGTGGAGCCGGTCGTCTGCGATGCACAGTATGACTATGCGCTCACCGAGGCAGAGCTTCCGGCAGTCTTTGCGGAATATGAGGAGCTGGCACAGCGTCTGCTGGAGAATGACCGTCAGGGGAAGCATTTCAATTTCTTCCATTTCATGATCGACCTTGACCAGGGTCCGTGCGCCATCAAGCGCCTGCGCGGCTGCGGCTGCGGCAATGAGTATGTGGCCATCACACCGGACGGCGACATTTATCCGTGCCATCAGTTTGTCGGCATCGAGGAATACAAGATGGGCAATCTCATGGACGGCACCTTCGATATGGATATGAAGCAGACCTTTGCCGAGACCCATATCTACAACAAGCCGAGCTGCCGTGACTGCTGGGCACGCTTCTACTGCTCCGGCGGCTGCAATGCCAATAATTACATGTACATGGGTGATATTCACACCGCACACACGCTCTCCTGCGAGCTGGAAAAGAAGCGCGTGGAATGCGCCATCATGATCCAGGCTGTCAAGTCTCTTGAAAGAGGCCAGGCAGAATAACAAAAGCAATGCCCTTCCGGTCACAGGAAGGGCATTCTTGGAATCTATCCTACTTTTGTGAATTTCCGGAATCCCCGGATGCGCGTCAAACGCCTTTGCAGGTCACGCAGACCTGTCTCATCCGTCTGCACTTTGCCGCGGAATACGGAAATTTCTGCGCCGCTGCGCTCCCGGATGACCCGTGCCTGATGGGAAACAATCGGGATCCCTGCACGCTGCATAGCAGCCGCAACCTCATTGACCACGCCGACCCGGTCACGGATCCGGATCTCGATTTCATACAGATTTGCTGACATCTGCGTCACCTCCATGATTGATATAGCTCTATTGTACCAGATTTCCGCATTCCTGTCCAATACCGGAAAGAAATCCCCTGTGATAGGTTTTTCCTATCACAGGGGATGCGTGTCAGAGGATCAGAAGCCTCTTTTCTTCATCTGCTTTCGGAAATCCGCGTCGATCTTGGCGGCCTTCTTCTTTTCCTTGGCAAGCCGCTTGAGCTCTGCTTCGGTGGCAGCCGCCTGATTGGCGGGTGTATTCTCATCATTCATGAATGCCGACAAGCGCTGCCGGAATGCAGAACCTACGCCCTTTTTCGGAGCGGTCTGGGTTCCGTAGCCGGATTGTGCAACGGTGCTCTGGCCGGTGTACTGACTGGACTGCCCGTCAAGGTACTGGCTGCCAAGATACCGGCTGCCTGTGCCCGTGCCGGGACGGCGCTGGCTGGCATACTGTGCGCCGGCCTGATAGCTGCTGACCTGCTGGGACTGCGATACATTCTGCTGACCCGGACGGAAGGTGTTGCCCTGCTGCCCCGGCTGGAAGGTGTTCATCTGCTGGGACTGCGGCGCATTCTGCTGACCCGGCTGGAAGGTGTTTGTCTGCTGGGGCTGCTGACCCGGACGGAAGGTATTACCCTGCATTCCGGGCTGGAAGGTGTTTGTCTGCTGGGGCTGCTGAACCGGTCGGAAGGTGGTACCCTGCATTCCGGGCTGGAAGCTGTTTGCCTGCTGGGGCTGCTGAACCGGTCGGAAGGTGGTACCCTGCATTCCGGGCTGGAAGCTGTTTGTCTGCTGGGACTGTGCCATCGGCTGGGAGATGCTGACGCTCTGACCGGGGCGGAAGGTTCCGCCGCCCGGATGCCGCATCTGACCGGGGCGAGCCTGGCTGGCATACATCTGCTGGCCGGGCATGGGCTGGCTTGCATACTGGGTGCTCTGCTGGCTCGGCATATTCTGGCTCTGCGGACGCTCACTCATATAGCGCGGCTGTGTATTCTGGCGCATATGCGGCGGGAGCGCTGCATCGGAGTCCGGATTGATCGGCGCATCATAGAAGGGGTTGGTGTTCTCTGTCAGCTCCTCATCGGCCTGCTCGGCAAGCTCGGCTACTTCAAATCCGAATTGTGCCATCGGATTGTCTGCATCCACATCACCGGTAAATCCGGCCATCATGCTCTGGGCTTCCTCGTTGGACATGACACCGGAGGAAACCGGCTTCATCGGCTCCGGCTTCTCCTCGGGTGCGGGCTCTGCTTCCATCACCGGTGCAGCCTCTGTTTCAGGCGCTTCGGCAGCAAATTCGTTCTGCACCGGAATTTCTCCGGCATCGGGAGCTTCGGCAGCAAATTCGTTCTGTACCGGAATCTCCCCGGCAGCGGGAGCTTCGGCTGCAAATTCGTTCTGCACCGGAATCTCCCCGGCTGCGGGCGCTTCGGCGGCAAATTCGTTCTGTACCGGAATTTCCTCGGCTGCGGAAGCTGCGGCAGCGGGAGTCTCGTCTGTGACTGCTTCTTGTGCAGGCATTTGTGCCTGTTCTGCGTTGACGGCCGTTGTTTCCACGGTCGGATCCGGCAGCGGAAGGCCGAGCAGGTCTGCTACAGGAACCGCATGATTGGCACCGTCAAGCACCTGTGTACGCAGGTTTTCCTGATTGATCCGCACCAGGAGCTGCAGGCAGCTTTCACACGGCTGGCTGACCGTCTTCCTTGCAAAGGAGATCGTGACCATTCTGTTTACACGGCTTTCGCCTTCCGGAACCATGGTCATGATGGCGCCGAATTCCGGGCAAGAGGTCATGATATGCCCGTTCGAGATCTTCACGCTGGTAATCGCGCCGTAGACGGTTCCCTTGTCGGTCTGGAGAATGCAGCATTCCGCGTCACGCGCATCTGCGAGTGTCGGCTCAAGCGCCCGGATATTATCCATATAGCGCAGGGCGCGGTTGTAGAATCCTTTATCCATATTGATACCTGCCTTTCGGTAATAAATCTTGAGTATGTCTGTTTCTCGATACATACGGCAGAGAGGGCTGCTGCGTCCTCTCTGCCCTGTGCATCGCACAGGGGAAACCGGTTATCAGCCGGCAGTGTGTTCGCTGAAGAAGATGGCGCGGTTCTTGCCGCCGATCTTTGCATTGTAGAGCGCGGTATCCGCAGCAGAAACCAGAGCCTCGGCAGTGGTGCCGTCATTCGGGAAGCTGGCAACGCCGTAGGACATAGCGATCGAGAAGTTGGTGCCGCCGACATTGAACGGCTCACCGAACAGAGTGCGAAGCTGCTCGGTCAGGTTGAGAATGTCAGCCTCGGTATGACGGCCGTCAATGATCATGCCGTATTCGTCGCCGCCGAGCTTGCCGAATTCGTAGTGACCCTTGCAGTACTTGGAGAAGCGTGCGGAATACTCCTTGATGAGTGCATCGCCGACATCATGGCCGAAGTTGTCGTTGATCTGCTTGAAATCATCGGCATCCATGAGCATGACCATGAAGGGCTGTGCCTGCTCCACCTTGGCAGCCAGGGACTCATTGAAGGCTGCGCGGTTCGGCAGACCGGTCAGACGGTCGGTGTAAGCGAGGGTACGCAGAGCCGCAGCCTGCTCTTCCTGTACACGGTTTGCCTCAATGAGCTGGTTGTAGGACTCGGTCAGCTCGTCATGCGCCTTCTCGGAACGCGACAGGTAGGTGTAGAGGACGAAGAGTGTAATGATGGTTACCAGTGCGACCAGGACACCCGGCAGGGAGCTTGCACCGGCAGAGCCGCCGCGCGAAAAGATCTGTACCACGACGGTAGCAGCATTGATCAGGTTCAGGATCATGGCTGTAATGAAGCCGCGCTTGCGGTTGGTGACAACCATGACGGTGCACAGCAGAACGCCGACCTGTGCAATGATGCCGTTAAGAGCATTCAGACCGTTGCGGGCGAACTGACCCTGGAGAGCGAACAGCGCCAGGTAAATAAGGACACAGATGATCAGCACGGCAAGATTGCCGCTTTTTTTATTATTCATGATGATTACCTCTTTTCAGATTTTGATGTCAGTTGACGAATTCTGTCAGGATTCTTCGCGCATACGCATGGTATTCTTGTAGCGCTGCTTCTGGATCTTGGCGGCATGCTCTGCTGCACGGATCTCTGCACGCATCTTGTTGCGCTCCACAGCCTCCTTCAGCGAGGAGGTGTTTTCCTCAAGAAGTTCCTGATCCCATGCGCAGGACAGGGAAATATCGTCCTGCGTACCGAAGTTCGTGCGCTTGGTAAGATTGCGCAGCACGATGGCATCGAAGGCAGCCGGCTTATCCAGGTGCGATGCGATGATGGAATGGTAGTCCAGGAAATCCTCGCTGCTGCGGAAGGATGTAAACAGACCGTCCGTGGAAACAAAGACAGCCAGTGCCTTGGCCGGGATGAAAAAGCTGTTGAACAGGTCGATGGCATTGGAATTGCACAGCGATGCCGTCAGATTGGCGGGAGCGGTTTCATCGTCCACGATGGGCATTTCCGCCTCGGCATCCTCGTCAATTACGACCAGGCTGCCGTCACCGATCTGGAGGCCGAAGGTGAATTCCGATCCGATGATCGCAGCGATCAGCGTGGTGCCGTAGATCGCCTCGACCTTGAGCTTGGCAAATTCATCCTCCGTGAAGGGGAGCTTTTCCTCTTCTGTAACGGGATTGGCTGCAAAGTGGCTACGTACCGCATTGTTCCAGCGGCAGATAATGTTTTTTTCGATCTTGCGGATGAGCCTTGTCGGATTCTCCTCGAAGAGCTCCTCAAAGGTTTCTGCGTCCGCATAGTAGGCGCTGATGGCCTCGACGGTTGCCTGCACGGCGAACTTGGAGCCGAGGTCACTGCGGAAATGCTTCTTGCTGCCGTGTCCGTCGGCTACGACAGCGAGCGCATAATGTTCGTTGGCCTGAAAATCAGACCAGTCCTGACAAACGGTTCCTTTCGCAACGTGGCTTGCGCCGATAATGGTGTGAAACAGACCGTGAAATGTTGACATGGGGCACCTCCTTTCCCGAATGCACCACCGCCGGGATTACCAGCCGGTGTCAAAGGGAATGGCGTCGCCGTACCCCTCGGATTTGACCATCTCCTGGATCTGCTGACCGAGGAGCTTCTGCTTTGTCTCGTAAACGTCCTCCATGCCCAGCTCGTGGTCGGAATCCGCAAGCGTCATGCTCTTGGAGCCGATCTGCGAGGAGGTCACGGCAATAATCTTGATCAGGTGTGCGAGCTGGCCGCCGGAGTAGGCATGTACGACGGTATCCTTGGTGCCGGTGAATTCGGCGAGCATCTCGTCGTTGGCCTCCTTGCCGATGCCCAGTGCGGTCTTCAGGCCGTACTTGTACCAGCTGTTCTGCTGGAGGATGCGCAGGCCTTCCTTGTAGTCATCCGACGGATAGCCGTCTGTCATCAGGAAGATGACCGGTGCAAAGGACAGGGACGGGGAATTGAGGAAGTAATTGCGCGACATACGCACGGAGAGCTCCTTGAAGGCAGCACCCATGCTGGTCACACCGTCCGCACGCAGACGGGTCCATTCAAACTCCTCAATGGAGATCGGTTCGGAATACATCCACATGACACTGTTCGAGAAGGTCAGTACAGCGACCTTGACATCGGTATCCGCTTCACCGACGCGGCGGATCTCCGGAATGAGCTCCTCCATGACGGTATTGAGCTCGCCCATCTTGGTACCCTTCATACTGCCGGAGGTGTCGATCAGGAAGAAGATGACGAGACTTTTGCGGGAAACGCCGGTCGCATTTAGCGGATCATCGTCGTCAAAGTCCATGATTTCCGCTTCGTAATCGGGATTCAGCGTTGCATTATCCATACTTATGAAACTCCTTTACTCAGATTTTTGCAGGAACAGAGGATCACTTGTTTTCTTCGGAGATGGCATCCTCATAGATGTAAGCCTTGACACCGCCGAAGTCGATCGCGATACCCTGCCAGAGGGGAAGTCCCTTATCCGGTGCGACCGGGTAGTACTTACCGTCGGGCATTCTGGCCTGCCATACGTCCTTGCTCAGATTTTTCAGGCCGAGCATACCTGGCTTGAGCTTGTTCTCGACGAGCTCGGTGGTGACAGTGGTGTAGTCATCCGAACCGATCGTGGTCTGGCATGCATACAGCTTGCAGCCGATATACAGCGGCAGACGGTAGTCGAGATGTGTGAAGGCAAGGCTGGCAAATTCGCTGCCGCACTTCGGACAAATGAAGAAGTGCGTGGACGGATCCTCCTTGAAGGTGGAGGAGAAATTGCTTCTGCCGCACTTGCAGGTGATGATCTCCGAGCGCAGACGGATGAAGAGCTTCTGCCATTCATTCTCGATGATGCGCTTGTTCGGCTCGGCAATGCCGGTCGTGAAGGACTTGATGAATGCTTCACGGATGTATTCCGGATAGATCTTCCAGAACTTGATGACATTGTCGTGAATGCCGCGTACCGGCCGGTTGGTCGTATTCTCCGGGTCATACACGAATACGGCTTCCTTGCCGTAGTGGCGCAGCTCGGAGCTTTCTGTCAGGCAGATGTCCTTGACGACCTTTTCGCCCTCCATCGGATCGCCGCGGAACAGCAGCTTGAAGAGGACAACGGCAAGGGAATACTTGTCGGTCTGCACGTTCGGCTTTTCGATGCCGCGCACGACCTCCGGCGCCATGTAGCCGGGCTTGCCGCCGATGCCGAAGTTGGCACCGTCCGGTGCGATGTTGTCGCAGTCGCACACGAGGATGTCGCCGGTGTTGACATTGATGAAGAAGCCGCCGTCATTCAGATCCTGGTAGCTCTTGCCGGCTCTGTGAAGCTGACGGAATGCCGTAACGATATTGATGGCAGCCGTTACCATTGCAAAGAGGGACTTGAACTGCACCGGTGTCTTGCTGGCACGGCCGGTCAGCGGATCAATACCGAGCTTGTAGGTGTTGAGGATGTCCACGAACGAATCGAAATTCTGCGGGCGCACGTCCATCAGGTAGCCGAATCCGCCGGTTTCGATCGGCTTGGTCAGGTATTTCGGCCACAGGAACAGCCTGGACGGCGAGCCGTCCTTGATGTTGTTTTCGATGTTCTTGCGGAACGCCTGCGGATTCTTGATCTTGTCCACATCGTACCATTTGAGCGCATACTTCATGTCATTGAATTCCACGAGGTATACGATACCCTGGCCGCCGCTGCCGAGCTCCTGCAGAACCTTGGCGGCGCCGCCGTACTCCATTTCGATATACTGACCGATCTGAAGTTCAACCATTTGAAACTCATTCCTTTCAGTCTATATTCTCTATCTGCATACGGACAAAAGTCCGCTGCATGACACTGCGCTTTCAGGCAGCGCAGAAATATCCGTGTAAGCTGACGCGTGTCAGATACCAACGCCCGGCTTGAGGATCTTGCAGCGCAGACCGTTCTCCTGGCAGAACTTGTGTACATAGGAGTTCTCGTAGCAGCCGATGGTCAGGCTGGTGCAGAGCTTGAAGGCGTCGTCATCAATGTACTTGACGCTGTTGGTCAGGAACAGGGACTTGAGGTTTGCGCAGCCCTGGAATGCTTCGCTGCCGATGCTGCTGATGGTGGAGGGAAGCTCCACGACCTCCAGGGAGGAGCAGAATGCGAAGGTGTTCTCCTCGATCTCTGTCACACCGGACGGGATCTTGATCATGGAGAGCTTGGTGCACGACTGGAAGGCACCCTTGCCGATGCGCTTGACATTGGCAGGGATCTCAATGTTCTTCAGACGCTTGCACTCGGAGAAGGCGAATTCACCAATGACGAACAGTGTTGACGGCAGCTCGACCGTCTTGAGCCACCCGAAGCCGTCGAAGGTGAATGCGTCGAGCGTCGTGTAGCCGTCATCCACACGGATGGTGCCCTTCAGACGGCTCTTGGCAGCATTCTTGGCTGAGAAGACACGCTCGGAAATGGGAGCAGCCGGCTTGGCAGGCGCCTTCGGAGCGGCTGCGGCGGGCGCGGCACCGTTGTTGAATGCCTGACGCTGCGGAGAGGTCAGACCCGGACGGGATGCCGGCTGAGCGGGTGCAGCGGGTGCGGCAGCGGCAGCGGCAGGTGCAGCAGCCGGTGCCGGGGGAACGTAGTTCCATTCCATCATGTAGGTGAAGCATTCGAGCACTGCCTCAACTGCGGAATCTGCGAGGAACATTTCGCCGGACATATACTCTCTCGACTTCATGATCGCGATTTTCTGGTTGTCCTCGCGGCGCATCGTCGCCAGAACACCGTTGGTCAGCACATGCTTGAGCAGTCTGCGCTCCCGGTCGTTGTCGGGGATGTAGTCACTCATCAGGGCGATGAATTTATTGGTGTCGTTGAGCACCTCATCGCCATGCTCACGCACGATCTCGTAGAGCGCGTGCTTGACCGCATTTGTGTTAAAATCCGCCATACAATTTTAGCCTCCTGTTACTCTTTGCTTGTCCTTGCACGGCCGTTGGTATCCCTCATTCTCCCGATGCCGGCAGGACGCATGTTGAATTCCCGAAACTATTCGTAATTTATTTCTATTAAAATACTCTCGGTAATTCGTTATGCGTATAATACACATAATTATATAGATTATAACATATATACGGCATCCTGTCAATACTCCTGCCATATTTTTGCCGAATCCTACAAAAAACACCGCCAAAGATTGCAAGATCCTCTGAAAATGGAGTGCGCCTGCCGGGTACGTCGGAAATGTGAAAAAACTATTGCAATTGTGTAAAGAATATGCTATAATAGGACATGTATGTACCGGATCGGTCATCACAAAACGGAGGATGAATGATTTACAAAGGAGGAAACAAGTACATGAACAAACGCATCAGAAGCATTCTGGCTGCACTGCTTGCGGCGGCGATGCTGACGGGATGCTCGGCGCAGACCCAAGAGCCGCAGATGAAGATCTATGTCATCTGCAAGAGCCAGGATCCCTATTGGGACACCACCAAGGCGGGAGCCCTGGAAGCAGGCGAGGAGATGAATCTCGATGTGATCTATGAGGCGCCTGCATCCGAGGAGGAAATTGACACCCAGATCCAGATGATCAACGACGCACTGGCAGACGGTGCGCAGGCGATCGTGCTTGCGCCGCTGGATACGGATGAGCTGAACGACACGCTGCGCAACGCCGTTTCGCAGAATGTCCCGGTGCTGACCATTGACTCGGATGTCAGCTTCACCGGCAGACGCGCCTGCCTGAGCACGCAGAATTTGTCCGCGGGCGCCATTGCGGCCAGAGCGGCAGCCGAAATGATCGGCGGCGAGGGCGAGGTCGGCATTATCTGCCACAAGGCGGATGCACAGACGGCGATCGAGCGCATGGGCGGCTTTGTGGACGAGCTTTCCGGCAAGTCGGCAGACACCGTTCCGGATGCACCGCGTTCACCGGAGGGCGGGATGCCTGAGGGAAATCCGCCGGAGGGTGAACGTCCGGAGGGAGAGAAGCCGGCTGAGACTTCGGCAGATCAGGACAATGCCGGGTATCCGGATATTACGATCGCTGAGACGAAGTATTGCGAAGGCAATGTCGATCTGTCCCGCGAGGGCGCGATCCAGCTCATCACCGAGCATCCGGATCTCAAGGCGATCTATGCGACGAACCAGCCGGGTACGGTCGGTGTATGCCAGGCCATTGATCAGCTTGGCATGCAGGATCAGATCACGGTAGTCGGATTCGACTATTTCGACGGCGCAGATGCGTATATCGAGAGCGGCATTCTGGATGCGGTCATTTCGCAGAATCCCTATAATATGGGCTACCTCGGCGTTCGTTATGCCAGAAAGCTCGTGGAGGGCGGAATAGTAGAATCCAATGTAGACACGGGTGCCACGCTGATTACCAAGGATAACCTGAATGACGAGGATATCCGTTGGCTCGTGAATCCGACAGGAAAGTAAGGAGGGAGAGCAATGGCAGGTACAGCAACAGAACAGGGACGCCGCGTCGGCAGAGCGCTGAGCGTGGCGGGCGTTGTATTCGTCCTGATTATGGCACTGAATATGGTCGTGGAGAATCTGGTCTATGTCCGCAGCCGCCGGGTCTATGACAGCAATATGGAGGCCGTGCAGAACATGAGCGCCATGAATGCCGAGCTTGCTTCGGTCAATGAGCGCGTTGTCCTGATGGCAGCGGGTATGAGCGATGAGCAGACGCTTGAGGAGATTGACAAGTCCTTTGAGAATATCCATGCGCTCAAGCAGACATTCCTGGCCGGGGAAGCGTACTCGGACGTGGAGCTGCGCCGGTTCATGCAGGCAAGCTACGCGATCCAGGGCTTTGAACGGAAGATCGAGGAGGTCAGGGACACCCTCCCGACTGCCGGCTATGCCAAGGCACGCGACATTTATGAACAGGAGATCTCTCCTTTGAAGGCATGCGCTTCCGAAATGCTGGAAGCGACCATCGAGATCGGCCAGACCAATGCCGAGGCAAATGTCCACAACAGTACCATCATGCACGGCATTGCACAGCTGATCCTGATTCTGATTACCGTGCTGGTGCTTGTGGCAATGACGATCTTCGGACGCCGCCAGATCCGCGCACTGTATCAGATCCAGGAGAAGGAGAAGGAGCTTGCCGCGGCAGAAGGACGCATCAACCGCACACGCCAGAAGGTATTCGATGCCGCGTCCATGAACATCCTGACCAATATGCAGAACCGCTACGGCCTGGAAACACGCCTTGAGGAGCTGCTCGAGGAGGGACAGTTCTATGTGGGCGTCTTTGACATCGACAATTTCCGCGAGATCAACGATACCTACGGCTACAATTTCGGTGATGAATGCCTGGCGGCGATCGCGGATCGCCTGCGTACAGCCTACGGAGATCAGACAGAGCTGTTCAATGTTGCCGCCGATGAATTCTGCGTGATCCTTGACAATACGCTCAGCGACATGCAGGCCCAGCAGCTTGCTGAGGAGGTGCGCCAGAGCATCGGCAGCCCGATCGTGATCGACGGCGTTGTGATCCAGAATACGGTCTCCGCATCGCTCTGCCATGTGCTGCCGAGCGGTCTGGATGTGACGGAGCTGCTCATGCGGCTTGACAGTGCAATGCATGCGGCCAAGCGCGACGGCGGCAACAGACTGAATTACATCCGCTGAGAAACGGCGAAATCCGGACGCTTTCCGATTGAAGAAGAGCGTCCGGAAATTTTTTTGAAATTTTTTTGAAAAAACACTTGACAAACCGGCGGGGATGTGCTATAATAAACAAGTCGTCAGGCGAGAGCGGACGAACGGATGGAAGCTTAGCTCAGCTGGGAGAGCATCTGCCTTACAAGCAGAGGGTCATAGGTTCGAGCCCTATAGTTTCCATAATATATAATTCAGGATTTATATAATTCTTTATATAAATCCTGGATTATAAAAAAATATCCTACTCAATAAGGCCCAGTAGCTCAGTTGGTTAGAGCGCCGCCCTGTCACGGCGGAGGTCGTGAGTTCGAGCCTCATCTGGGTCGCTTTTATAGCATTTCAAATTGCTATCATGCGGATTTAGCTCATCTGGTAGAGCGCCACCTTGCCAAGGTGGAGGTAGCGAGTTCGAGCCTCGTAATCCGCTTTTTTCTTTTATATGGCGCTATAGCCAAGTGGTAAGGCGTTGGTCTGCAACACCATGATCGCCGGTTCAAATCCGGCTGGCGCCTCTGAAAACGCTTTCCGGGAAACTGGAAAGCGTTTTTATTTTATTATTATAAAGTTCTGAATGAGGAGGATCACTAATGGAATCCATTACGATACAGGCACTCTTTGACCTGACGCATACACTGGCGGGGGATTATCTGGCACAGTTTACCTATCCCTGGGAGGCACTGGCCGGGATCAGGGAAATGATCATTGCTGTCGGCGGCACCCTGGATCCGGAGGAATATGATATGCCCGCGGAGAATGTCTGGGTTCACAAGACGGCAACGGTTTTCCCGTCGGCTTATCTGGGCGCCCCCTGCATCATCGGTCCGCGCACGGAGGTACGGCATTGTGCATTCATCCGCGGCAGTGCGCTGGTGGGCGCAGACTGTGTGGTCGGCAATTCCGTGGAGCTGAAGAATGTGATCCTTTTCGACAATGTGCAGACACCGCATTACAATTACATTGGTGACAGCATTCTCGGCTACAGATCCCATACCGGCGCCGGCTCCATCACCTCGAATGTCAAGTCCGACAAGACCAACGTCTGCGTGCGTCTGAACGGAGAACGCATCGAGACCGGACTCAAGAAGATGGGCGCGATGCTGGGCGATTATGTAGAAGTCGGCTGCAACAGCGTTCTCAATCCCGGTACGATCGTTGGCCGGCATTCTGTGATTTATCCGACAAGCTGTGTACGCGGCGCGGTGCCGGAGGAAAGCATCTGGAAGAATGACGGCGTGATCATCCGTAAGACACGGTAAGTACACCGGGTCTGCATAGAGGAGGAAGCGGCGATGCCTTTCCGCAAGCGTCATCCCGTGCTGTTTCTTCTGATACAGTCGGCTGTGCTGATCCCTCTGATTTGCTTGGTTCGATAACAGTCAGGAGGTAATATGGATCCGAGAAAGCATTTTTCAGCGCTCCAGATCATCCATCGGGTACTGGAGGAGCATATCAATCCCGGCGACCTTTGCATTGATGCGACGGCAGGGCGGGGAAAGGACACGCTCTTCCTTGCAAATCTCGTTGGTGAGACAGGGCATGTGACAGCATTTGACATTCAGCAGGATGCGGTGGACAGTACGCGGGCGCTTCTGGAGCAGAATGGTGTTTCAGAGCGGTGCACCGTGATCCACGGCAGTCACAGCGAAATGGCAGAGCATGCACAGGAGGGGACGGTCTCCGCGATCACATTTAATTTCGGATGGCTGCCCGGCGGCGACCACAATATTTTCACCCGCCCCGATACCAGCATTGCAGCCATTGAGCAAGGGCTGCGGCTGCTGCGTGAGGACGGCATCATGACGCTGATCCTGTATTACGGACGCGAGACCGGATTCGAGGAGCGCGATGCATTGCTGGCCTATCTGCCGACGATCGACAGCGATCTGTATACGGTCGTAGAAATGCCCTTTGTGAACCGCTCCAATTGCCCGCCCATTCCCATAGTGATTTTCAAGGGCAGATAATCTGCGCTTGTCAAAACAGTCTGTTTTTGGAAGGCATACTGTAAGCCCGCCCCTCCCCGCACGCGGAGAGGGGTTTTTGCGCATCTCTGCTTCTGAAAAAAGGATCAGCCCCCTGACCGTTGTCAGGGGGCTGCTGTTTCTCGCCTTGCGCCGGATGCGCCGGGGGTTACTGTGCAGCGTGCATCAGCAGATACTTGAGGACTGCCAGATCAAAGATATCAATGATGCCGTCCTGGTAGACATCTGCACGCGCTGCCTGTTCCTGTGTCAGTTCTTCCTGCGCACACAGGAAGCGGGTCATGAAGATGACATCCTTCACAGTCAGCTCACCGTCACCAAGCAGATCACCCTTTACCTCCGGGGGAGCGGTGGCTTCGGTCGTGGAAGTCTCGGTTTCAGTGGATTCTGTGGAAGTCTCAGTCTCGGTGGATTCTGTGGTAGTTTCAGTTTCGGTGGACTCTGTGGAAGTCCCGGTCTCGGTGGATTCTGTGGTAGTTTCAGTTTCGGTGGATTCCGTAGAAGTCTCGGTCTCGGTGGATTCCGTGGAAGTCTCTGTTTCGGTGGATTCCGTGGAAGTCTCGGTTTCGGTGGACTCTGTGGAAGTCTCGGTTTCGGTGGATTCCGTGGAAGTCTCGGTCTCGGTGGACTCTGTGGAAGTCTCAGTCTCGGTGGATTCTGTGGAAGTCTCTGTTTCGGTGGATTCTGTGGAAGTCTCAGTCTCGGTGGATTCCGTGGAAGTCTCGGTCTCGGTGGATTCCGTGGAAGTCTCTGTTTCGGTGGATTCTGTGGAAGTCTCAGTCTCGGTGGATTCCGTGGAAGTCTCGGTCTCGGATGTCGGATACTCGTAACCGGACTGCTGGCATACCATGGCGCGAAGCTCGCTCAGATCATAGGTGTAACGGGTGGAAGCGGTGGCATAACCGGTGGAAACGTCAATATACATGGCGTTATCATCGGTGTCCGTGTACATACCGTAAATATAGCCGTTTGCTCTCTGCTCATCGGTGAGATTGAACAGCCAGTAGATACCGCCGTTGCAAAGTGCGAAGACAGCGTCACAGGTGGTGTAATAGATAATATCCGCGTCTGTGCTGGCGATGATGTAGTTGTACAGATAGTACGCGCCGGTCTTCTCCGAAGCAGGCCATCTGGCATCCAGCGAGTTGAGTGCGCGGCGTGTGACCAGGTTTGTGGTGGGGCTGTATACATCGTAATAGAACCAGCCGGTATTCTTGTTGACGGCGTCCTGTACAATGGTGATCCAGCCTTCCTGATACGGGCTGATGGCAACATCGGAGTCACACCAGAAGCCGCCCTTGAGATCCGAAGAGGCGATCGTCATAGCCGATTCGCCGGTGGAAGTCACCCAGTCGGTGGAATTGTGGTTCGATGCGGTCATGCCGCTCGCATCGGTGAGGAAGCTGTCGTGGCTGACAGTACCCGCGTGGCCGTCATTGGCGTCGTCCCAGGTCACATCAACGTGGTACCACTTGCCGTCGATCTGCACCAGATTCCAGGTGTGACGCAGCGCGGTGGTATTGACGGACATGCTCTCCACGCCGACCTTCCGCAGCAGGATGGAGTACAGGGAGGTGTAGGCCTCGCAGACACCCATGCCCCGCTCGATCATGCCGTAGGGTGTGTAGCTGGCTTCCTTGCCGTTCTCAGTCTCATAATTGTTGTAGTCATGGTCGTAATCGAAATGGATCGCAAGATATTCATGCAGGAACAGCGCTTTTTCCGCATCCGACCATGCCGGGTTGACCTTGGCAGCGATCGCGTCAACGGCTTCCTTGGTTTCGCTCATTTCGGTGTCATAGTCTGCATCGTCCACGATGTAGCCCAGACCCAGCTCATATACATAGCCGTGACCGCCATCGCCCATGACGGAATAGCGCATCGAATGCTTGTTGGCCAGCATGCCGACATCCCAGCCGTTGATGACAGCAACATAGACATTCTGAAGGGATTGGATACTGTCGGTATCCGCCGGGATCCGGTTTTTCATATTCCGGATCTTCACGGAAGAGGCGTGCTTTGCCAGTCCGTCGTAGATCATCTGTGCGGCCTCTGCTGTCTGTGCGGCAGTCAGTGTTCCGACAGCGCCGAGAATTGAGAAATCCTGCTGATCGGCAGCCTGTACGCCGGCAAACGGAACGCCTGCAAGCATGACGGCGCCGGCAGCCAGTCCGGCTGCACTCCGGCGAAGGATATTGCAGAATGTATATTTTTTGTGAACTTTCTGCTTTCTGGTGTTCATAAATCCAGTCATCACACTCATCCTTTCGGTTACTGTTTGATTACTGTCGGCAATGCACCTGCTTCCGTGCATTGCATCCTGTAAAACAGAACTTTGCAAACAACTGATTGTATAATTATGCGCATTTTCTATCTCTTTTATGACCGAATCCGTTGTCTGCGTTCTGATTTTACACGATTTCAGTATTTGACAGGGTTTGTTTTGATTCCCAATTCCTGAAATTATTGTAGCATATTTTATAAAAAAAGTCAACTGCTTTTAAGAAAATCGGCTTTTTGTGTAAATGGACGCCCTCGTATTGTACAGCTTGCACAAATATCGTTGACGATTTTATACACAATCAGCAATTTACAGAATGTAATATCCGAAAAGTATAATTTTTGAAGTTCTGGAAGTGCTGTCCGGTGCATAGGATGGAAGTGGGAATACCCCGGTCCCGATACTATGAAATACAGGTGATGCATATGAATACCAGGTATCTGATCCGGATCGCAGCGCTGCTGACGGCGGTGGCGCTGACAATTGCAGGCTCCTGCTATGCGGTAAGCCGGACGCGCAGCCGGCTCCTTGAAACCGGAACGGCAGCCGCACAGAAGCAGGTCATCATACTGGATGCGGGTCACGGCGGCGCAGACGGCGGATGCAGCTCAGCGGCAGGGGATGTGGAAAAGCACATCAACCTTGCCGTTCTCCTCGATCTCAAGGCCATGCTCCAGGCATCCGGCTATGAGGTGCTGACGACGCGGGAAACGGATGTATCCATTCATGATCCCGGCACGGAAGGCCTTGCCAACCAGAAGCGTTCGGATATGGACAACCGGCTCGCACTGTTCAATTCCGTGGACGGGGCGATCTGTGTCTCCATCCATCAGAATCAGTTTACCGATCCGAAGTACAGCGGTGCGCAGATGTTCTATTCCGAGACGAACCGGCACAGCGCGGAGCTTGCACAGACGCTCCAGTCTCAGTTTGTGGCATTTCTCCAGCCGGAGAATCACCGTGAGATCAAGCTGTGCGGCAAGGAGCTGTTTCTCTGCTATTTCAGTGAGAATCCGACTGTCATGGCAGAATGCGGCTTCCTCTCCAATCCCGAAGAGGCCGCTCTTCTGGTGACGGAGGACTACCAGCAAAAGGTCGCCTTCACGCTGTATGCCGGCATCACGCAGTACTGCGCGGCGCAGAAATGAAGCATGCCCCCGGCGTTCCCATCCGCCGGGGGCATCCCATGAAGATGCGCATTTCAGGCCTTGGACTGTTGACAAACTTTGTGGAACATGATATAATGAGGAGACAGCGATTCCCGACGGAATGCTGACAATTACGAGATCCAAACAGGAAAGGATGAATGTAAAATGCCGGATAAAGAAGAAGCCCTGGAGATGGATTCAAAATGGAGCGAGGATGATAAGGCACGATTCATAGGTCGTTTCTCGGATGGTAACAAGAAAGGCAAGGCGGGTGATTCCGATGAAGCGAAAAGCGTTAATGACAGGTACTATGTCTATGCCCTGTGCGATGACGGTGTTCCCTTTTACATCGGCAAGGGAACGGGTGAGCGGTGCTTCCAGCATCAGGAATCACTGGCTGATCTGCTCAAGGAATATCAAGAAGAAATGGAGGCAATGGATGAGGAAGAGCGGGCATTGTTCACGGAAAAACTGAACAATGAACTTTCGGACAAGCATAAAAGAATACAGGAATCCATACAGAAAGAAACCTTCGACATTGCCATTATCAAATTCGGTCTGACAGAGCATGAAGCATTCATGTGCGAATCGGACACGATCAATACCATGCGGCTTCTGGACGTTGAGCTGACAAATGCCGTCAACGGGCACGGAAGCCGGATGGAAAAGGCAACCGGCGAGCGTGTCAAGGCCAGATTCATGGATGATTTTCTGACAGAGTGCTGCCCGCCGTCTGCCAGCCTTGCAGAGCTGTATGACTTCCTGAATGCACCGGATTTTCCCTTTGACCCGAAGAAGGATGATGTGGTTTTCATCTTCTATAACTGGTTTTATCCGTACTGCGAGACGGTGGACGACCACTGGGACAGCGTCCGCGGATGCTGGACACTGGGCAAGGAGAAAGCCGAACGCTGCAAATATGTTTTTGCGATGCACAACAGCATCATCAAGCACATTTTCAAGGTCAGAGCCGACGGGGAGACCCGCACCGATTTTCAGAAGCTTGTCGATGTGACCAGCCCTCTGAAGCCGATCGAGGGAGACGTTATTTCTCGGATTGAAGGTAGAAAGGGAGATATTGACCTGGCTGAACGGCTCCTGGCCCTTTATGAAAAGGAGCCGGAGCTGCGGGACATCAAGGGAGAAAAGAAAAAGAAAGAGGCGATCGTGGCAAAGCTGAAGGCAGCGTATCCGGATATGAAGGATCTGGAGCCGAAAAAACTGAACAGAGGCTTCTTTGCATGCGACTGGCGCGATTACGAAGAGGATTCAGATTTGCGGGCGCTCAGGGAACGGTTTCAGAATTGCCTGATCAGCAAGAAAGAACTGAAAATGAAGCAGGGTCCCTTTACCACCCTGCTCCACAATACCCGTAAGAACGACCCCGTGAAGGCACATATTAAGACATCCCGAAAAGACTGAACCCCGGCAGATACAGCAAAGCACCCTTCCCAGATACGGGAAGGGTGCTTCTCATCATGTTATCCGAAGATCTGCCCCGGCAGCTTCTGCTTTTCCTTGGGCGGGAACGCCTTGTCGAATACCTCTACATCCGCATCATCGGCATAATACGCCTGCGGGGTGAGGTAGACGCCGGTCACGCCGTCGAGATAGCCGGGAATCAGCTCCCTGCAAAGGAAAAACGATGCGTCCGCATCCTCCGGCAGATCGTGGTAGCGGATGCCGAATTCGCTGGCATAGGTAAAGCCGCTCTTGCCGTAGAAGGCGATATTGCCCTCGAACAGCACGGCGCCAAAGCCCATGGCGGCAGCCTTTTCAAGTGTGGCATCCAGCAGGAGCTTGCCATAGCCCTGCCGCTGCAGCTCCGGCGCAATGCAAATCGGCCCCATCGTCAGGACGCCGATCTCCCTGCCGTCATCGGCCTGAATGACCGTGCGGACAAAGAGATTCTGTCCGATGAGCCGCCCGTCCTGCTCCATGACGAAGTCGAGCTCCTTTACAAAAGCCGGATCATCGCGGAGTACATGCGTTACATGATGCTCGCTGCATCCCGGACGGTAGACATTCCAGAAGCTCTCGCGGATCAGATGCTCTACAGCGCGGCGGTCGCCGGATGTTTCGGGACGGATGATGATATTCCTGTTGTTCATGATGATTTCCTCCATAAATTGATTCGTCAGTATTTCCCAAACGAACCGGGAGGCGTGGGATCGTCAGCAGAACCTCCCGGTTATGCTGCAATCTCCGGTGTACCAAAGTAATGCTTCAAACAAATTCTCCTTTTGATTTCATTCCGGCCGCATCGTTCTGTGACCGGTTATCTATAGTATACATGATCCGGGGCTTCCTGTCAATGGGCGGCAGATGATTTTTTGTCTTCTGTAAAATTTGCTTTCCTGCCTTGACAGGCACCCCTGCTTCATGGTATAATACTATCAAATTGCAGATAATGTACAAAAATTCTGTACAAAATCCGGATAAAACGAGATGAGGTGACAGTATGCAAGTATTATTGATCGGCGGTACCGGTACCATCAGCATGGCTATTACCAGTCGCCTGGTGAAGCAGGGGCATACGGTGTATCTGCTCAACCGCGGCAGCCGGAATGCGGATGTACCGGAGGGTGTACATCTGATCCGGGGCGACATCGGCAATGAGGAGGAGATCCGCGAAAAGCTCGCCGGCATGCAGTTTGATGCCGTGGGGGAATTCATCGGCTTTGTTCCGGCACAGGTCGAACGGGATTACCGGCTTTTCCACGGCATCACGAAGCAGTATCTCTATATCAGCTCTGCCTCGGCCTACCAGAAGCCCCCGGCAGACTGCGTCATTACAGAAAGCACGCCGCTTGCCAATCCCTACTGGCAGTATTCGCGTGACAAGATCGCATGCGAGGAATTCCTCATGCGCATGTACCGGGAAAACGGATTCCCGGTGACGATCGTCCGCCCGAGCCATACCTACGACGAACGCTCCGTGCCGCTCGGAGTTCATGGCAGAGCCGGCAGCTATCAGGTCATCCGCCGGATGCTCGACGGCAAGCCGGTCATCATCCACGGCGACGGCACCTCGCTCTGGACGATCACGCACAACAGCGACTTTGCAGCCGGCTACTGCGGGCTGATCGGAAATATCCATGCCATCGGACAGGCATTCCACATTACCTCGGATGAGAGCGTGACCTGGAACCAGATCTATCAGTCCATCGCGGATGCGCTGGGCGTGAAGCTCCATGCTGTCCATATTCCCTCGGAATTCCTGGCAGCGGTGAGCGATTATGACCTGGAGGGCAGCCTCATCGGAGACAAGGCCAATTCCGTGATCTTTGACAATTCCAAGCTCAGACGCGCCGTTCCGGGATTCTGTGCGTCTGTCCGTGCCGACCAGGGCATCCGGGCAGCCGTGGAGCATATTCTGGCACATCCGGAATACCAGACGGAGGATCCGGAATTCGATGCGTGGTGTGATAAGGTGATCGCAGCATATGAAGCATGTAAGGAGGCATTGAACCATGAATGATTTTCAGTTTTACAGTCCGACAGAATTTATCTTCGGCAGAAATACCGAGGCACAGGTAGGTGCCGCAGTCAGAAAGCACGGCGGTACCAGGGTGCTGCTGCATTACGGCGGACAGTCGGCGGTCAGAAGCGGCCTGCTTGTGCGTGTAAAGGATTCCCTTGCGGCAGCGGGGATCGCCTATGTGGAGCTTGGCGGCGTCAAGCCGAATCCGCGGGATACGCTTGTCTATGAGGGCATTTCGCTGTGCCGCCGGGAGGGTGTGGATTTCCTGCTGGCAGTCGGCGGCGGATCGGTCATTGATTCCGCGAAGGCCATTGCGATCGGCGTGCCGTATGAGGGGGATTTCTGGGATTTCTATTCCGGGAAGAGCCCGGCGGCAGCGCTCCCGGTCGGCACGGTGCTCACCATCGCCGCAGCCGGAAGCGAAGGCTCGGGAGATTCCGTCATCACAAAGGAGGACGGCGGCCTGAAGCGCGGAACGGGCTCCGATCTGCTGCGTCCGAAATTCTCCATTCTCGATCCGGCTCTGACCTGCACGCTGCCGCCGTATCAGACGGCGTGCGGCGCAACGGATATCATGGCGCATGTCTTTGAACGGTATTTCACGAATACCGAGGAGGTCGAGATCACCGACCGGCTCTGTGAGGGGGTGCTGCTGACCATGGTCAGGGAAACGCCCCGTGTGATCGCGGATCCGGAGAATTACGATGCCCGCGCCAACATCATGTGGGCGGGCACGGTGGCGCATACCAATATTGTCGGCGTCGGCCGGGAGCAGGACTGGAACAGCCACGGCATCGAGCACGAGCTTTCTGCATTGTATGACTGCGCCCACGGTGCGGGGCTTGCCGTCATCATGCCGGCGTGGATGGAATTTGTCTGCACCCGCCGCGATCCCATGCGCTTTGCACAGGCGGCTGTGCGCGTATGGGGCTGTCAGATGGATTTTGCTCACCCGGAGAACACGGCAATGGAAGGCATTGCCTGCTTCCGCCGCTTCCTGCACCGCATCGGCATGCCGGTGAATTTTGCGGAGCTCGGCGCACGGGAGGAGGATATTCCGGTGCTTGTGGAGAAATTCGGCATCGGCACCGGACGCACCGGCGGCTATTACTGGCTCTCCGCAGAGGATGTGACAGAGATCTACCGCATTGCGGCACATACGCCGCCGGTGGAATCGTAATCACAAAGTATCGTTTCCCTCCCGGAAGAGCGAGGCGAATGCATTCCCCAATGCGTAACGGAAGCCCATCCGCGGAACGCTTTCGGCGGCAAGCAGCGCGGATTCGGCCAGAAGGGTATCCTCCTGATAAAAGTATACCCGTCCGACAGGTGTTCCGGCTTTGAGCGGTGCGGTCAGATAGTCCGGCATGACGGTCACGCAGTCGATCTGCGATGCCCCGGGCACCGCCAGCAGCGGCAGCCGGTCAAGTGCGATCTGCACCGCCGAAGCAGTTCCGCCACGGACACTGACCGGCAGCAGGAATTCCTCCGCGAAGCCCGGCGTCATGACCTTGTATGTGGAAAATGCGGAGCGGATGTGCTGTCTGGCCTGTGCAAACCGCTCATCCGGATCCGTCTCCCCGAGGATAATGACACAGACCAGCAGCCCTTCGCGCTCGGCCGCAGCCGCCAGACAGCAGCCGGCTGCCTCGGAATGCGCGGCCTTGAGTCCCCGGCAGCCGTCAAGGGTACGGGTGAGCGTATTTTCATTGACAAGCTCGGCGGGCGTGGCATCCTCCCGGATCACCGTCCGCCATGTGGTCAGATACGGCGTCAGCACATCTGCTTGCAGCACCGCGCAGGCCAGCCTGCCGATATCGCGTGCGGTGGAATATGCCTGCGGGTCGTCAAAGCCCTGCGCGGAAGTGAAGCGCGTGTCCCGCATTCCCAGGTCAAAGGCGGCTGCATTCATGTCCATCACAAACCGTTCGCTGCTGCCTGATACGGCCTCTGCCAGAACGGCCGCCGCATCATTGGCGTTGCCGCACAGCAGCCCCATCAGCAGGTCATCCACAGTCACCCGATCGCCCGGCACCAGCCAGATCACCGCGCCGCGCATGCCCTGCACGCATTCCCCGGCGGTCAGAACGGTATCAGGGGAGAGGGAGCCGGACAGGATCTCCCGTGCGGTCAGATACGCGGTCATCAGCTTGGCCAGCGTTCCCACGGGGCGGCGCGTATCGGCATTTTCCTCCGATAATACACATCCGGTCGCTGCCTCCAGCACCAGCACCGAAGGTGTCTGCGCCTGCGCCTGTACGGGCTGCACAAATGGCAGTATCAGCAGAAAAACAAGCAGTATCGCGGTCTGTTTCATAGGGTTACCTCCTGCCGGAATCGGATGCTATACCGTATGCGCGGCACGAGGCGGGTATGCAAGGAAACAGGAAATTGTATTTTTGACCAAATTTAACATATTGGTTTTGTCTCTTTTTCACAATGTTGCGGCGGACAGGCATAATGTGCTTGCAAATTTCTGCATTTTATAGTAAAATAGAATATGAATCTTTGACTTTTTGGAGGCGTTTATATTATGGCAGTAAAACTGAATACCAGATACCTCGGCGGCTTCATCAGCCAGGACGAGATGGATGCCATGAAGCCGCAGGTCGATGCAGCCGTCAAGATGCTGCATGACCGCACCGGCCTCGGCAGCGATTTCCTCGGTTGGCTCGAGCTTCCGACGGATTATGATAAGGAAGAGTTCGCCCGCATCAAGGCTGCAGCCAAGAAGATCCAGGGGAATTCCGAGGTGCTGATCGTCATCGGCATCGGCGGTTCCTATCTGGGTGCCCGCGCTGCAATCGAGCTGCTCAAGAGCCCGTTCTACAATAATCTGAAGAAGGATACCCCGGACATCTACTATGTCGGCAACAACATCAACCCGACATACCTCAACGAGATCATCTCCATCTGCGAGGGACGCGATTTCTCCGTGAATGTGATCTCCAAGTCCGGCACCACCACCGAGCCCGCACTGGCCTTCCGCGTGTTCAAGAAGCTCGCAGAGGACAGATACGGCAAGGACGGCGCGAAGGATCATATCTTCGCTACCACGGACAAGGCAAAGGGCACCCTCAAGGAGCTCTCCGATACCGAGGGCTATGAGACCTTCGTGGTTCCGGATGATGTCGGCGGACGTTTCTCCGTGCTGACGGCTGTGGGTCTGCTCCCGATCGCTGTGGCAGGCTGCGACATTGACAAGCTCATGGAGGGCGCTGCCAAGGCACAGTCTGACCTGATGGCTGATTATGCGGAGAATGACTGCTACAAGTATGCAGCCATCCGCAACATCCTCAACCGCAAGGGCAAGCAGGTCGAGATGCTCGTTGCCTACGATCCTGCATTCGCAATGATGAACGAGTGGTACAAGCAGCTCTTCGGTGAGTCCGAGGGCAAGGACAACAAGGGTCTGCTCCCGACATCTGTTGTCTTCTCCACCGATCTGCATTCCATGGGTCAGTTCATCCAGCAGGGCAGCCGTCTCATGTTCGAGACTGTTGTGGACATCAAGCAGCCGAAGCAGGATTTCTTCCTGGAGAAGGATGAGGCAAATCTCGACGGCCTGAACTTCCTGTGCGGACAGAACATGTCCGTTGTTAACCGCAAGGCACAGGAGGGCACCATCCTCGCACATACCGAGGGCGGCGTACCGCAGGTGATCCTGGAGCTCGAGGATACCAAGGAATTCAGCCTGGGCTACCTGATCTACTTCTTTGAGAAGGCCTGCGCAGTATCCGGCTATGTACTGGGTGTCAACCCGTTCAACCAGCCCGGTGTGGAGAGCTACAAGTCCAACATGTTCGCCCTGCTCGGCAAGCCCGGCTATGAGGGCGCAAGAGCTGCACTCGAAGCAAAGCTCGGCTGATTTACGAACCAGATGCACGGAGCTGCCAAGCAGGTTTGTGCTGATTTGAGCCAATTTGACCAACCAATTTGAAAGGAGTTATCAATCATGATTCAACTGATTACCGGAAGAAAGGGTACCGGCAAGACCAAGAACCTGATCGACAAGATCAATACCGCTGTTGCAGAGACCAACGGCTGCCTCGTATGCGTGGAGAAGGGTGAGACCCTCAGACGTTCCATCAGCTACAAGGTTCGCTGGGTGGGCGTTGAGCAGTTTGACATCGCAGGCTACGAGAACTTCTACGGCTTCATCGCCGGCATGCTCGCAGGCAACTACGACATCAAGGAGATCTTCGTGGACGGCATCCTGAAGATCGGCGGTGCAGATTTCGACGCGCTCGGTGCCATGTTCGCAAAGCTCGACAAGCTGACCGGCAAGGACACGATTGTGACCTTCACGGTATCTGCTGACAATGCAGAGCTGCCGGAGTCTGTGACCAAGTATCTGTAAGATTGACTAAATTCTCCGGGGGCGGCAGCCGCAATGGCGCTGCTTTCGGAGAATTTCTGAGAATTTCCGGAAAAGGGCTTGACAAACGGCCGTACATTTTGTATAATAGTCTTTGTGATGCCCTGCACGGGAATCATCCGGGGAACACTTGATCCGGAGCAATCATCCGGAGTTATAATTAGGAGAATGATCCGATGCTGCTGAATATCAAAAATGTACTGAACGTTCCGGGAACCGTACTTCCGGTCGATCTGACTGTCAGTGACGAGCGTCTCGAGACGGTGCATCAGGTACACGGCTTCACATTTGCCGCGCCGGTCACGGTGAAAGGGCAGATCGAGAACCGTGCGGGAGTGACCGCATTGCAGCTTCATATCAGTTGTTCCCTTCTGGTGACATGTGACCGCTGCCTCAAGGAGACAGTGCAGGACTTTGCCTACGATGAAGAGCACATCATCGTCCGCCGGTTTGAATCGGAGGAGGAGGAGTTCGAGCTCGAAAATTATATTGTAGCCAAGGCCGAGAGCATCGATCCGGAGGAGATCGCGGTAACGGATCTGATTCTGGAGCTGCCCAGCAAGATGCTGTGCAAGGAGGACTGCAAGGGACTCTGCCCGGTCTGCGGGTGCGACAGAAACGAGACGGACTGCGGTCATACATCCTAACAAAACATCAATCCGATGATCCCTGACGGGAGTCAGCGATTCCGGAATTATAAAGGAGGTGCCAAGAATGGCTGTACCGAAGAGAAAAACATCCCACGCAAGAAAGAACAAGAGACGCAGCGCAGTTTGGAAGCTGGAGGCTCCGGCAATGAGCAAGTGCTCGCATTGCGGCGCGCTGAAGGCTCCGCACAAGGTTTGCAAGAACTGCGGTTACTATAAGGACGTTGAAGTTCTGAAGCTGGATGCTGAATAAGCACGAGGGCGGAGAGAGGTGATGCTTCTCTCCGTTTACTGTTTATACGGGAAAATCCGTGGAAAGGAGGGTACGCATGGTCACCATCACGGGAATCATTCCGCATTCGCCGGCGGCAAGGGCAGGCATTCAGGCCGGGGAAACGCTGGTGTCCATCAGCGGCTCTCCGGTGCGGGATGTACTCGATTATATGTTCTATGCTGCCGATACGGAGCTGACGCTGGTCATTGCTTCCGCGGACGGCGTGCAGCGTCAGATCCGCATTGAAAAGGACGAATATGATGATCTGGGGCTGGAATTTGCCAGCTTCCTGATGGATAACAAGCAGTCGTGCTCGAACAAATGCGTGTTCTGCTTCATTGACCAGATGCCTCCGGGCATGCGGGAAACGCTCTATTTCAAGGACGACGATGCCCGCCTGTCCTTCCTCCAGGGCAATTATGTCACGCTGACCAATATGTCGCAGGAGGATGTGGACCGCATCATCCGCATGAAGCTCGGGATCAATGTCTCTGTCCACACCACTAACCCGGAGCTGCGCGTGAAGATGATGCACAACCGCTTCGCCGGCCAGAAGCTCGATTTTCTCTGGCAGATGGCACGCGCCGGCATTCAGCTCAATTGCCAGATCGTGCTGTGTCCCGGTCTGAATGACGGCAGTGAGCTTGAACGCACACTCACGGATCTTGGCCAGATGCTCCCGCATCTGACAAGCGTGGCAGTCGTACCGGTAGGCTTGTCGAAATACCGGGAGGGGCTCTATCCGCTGACGGGATTCACCCCGGAAACAGCGGCGCAGGCCATTGATACGATCGAACGGTTTCAGGCGGAATTTCTGGCAAAGCACGGTACCCGTGCGGTATTCCCGTCGGATGAATTCTTCCTGATCGCGCGGCGTCCCATCCCGGATGCGGCGTATTATGAGGATTATCCGCAGTATGAGAACGGCGTCGGAATGCTGCGTTCACTTGCGGATGAATTCCATGCCGCGCTGCCGGACGGAGAGTGCGATGCCCTGCCGCGGAAGGTCACCATTGCAACAGGCT
Source organism: uncultured Ruminococcus sp. (assembly GCA_902783005.1). GTDB lineage: Bacteria > Bacillota > Clostridia > Oscillospirales > Ruminococcaceae > UBA3855. The sequence continues at coordinate 50,130 of CACZPI010000125.1, forward strand.
GGTCTCCGGCGGAATTCTTGACGGGGCTGGCTCAGGAGGCCGAGGCGCAGTACCCCGGACTGACCGTGGAGGTCGTCCCCATCCGGAATGATTTCTTCGGGGAGACGATCACCGTGACGGGTCTGATTACGGCGCAGGATCTGATCGCGCAGCTCAAAGGGCGCGATCTTGGGGATGAGCTGCTGCTGTCCTCGTCCATGATCCGGCGGGACAGTGATGTATTTCTCGATGATCTGACGATCTCCGACGTGGAAGCAGCGCTGGAAACACACATCCGGCTGGTGCCGAGCGACGGCTATGAGCTTCTGGATGCGATGCTTGGCGTGACGTACTGAGGTGCCGTATGGAGCAGCAAATCAATATCGGCATTTTCACGGTCATCGGTCTTGGCCTTGCAAGCGTGACAAGTGCGCTGCTGCCGGTGATCCTGTGGATCATCTGGCGGAAAAAGGCTCATGCTGCATGGATCCCGCTGATTGCGGGCGTGGTCGGGTATCTGTTCATCGGAACCTTCCGCGGTGCGGCAAGGGCGCTGTTCCTGACGCCGATGCAGGACACACCGTGGCTGTTCTACATCTTGCAGGCGGTCTTTGCCGGCGTATTTGAGGAGGGCGGACGGTATCTGATCTTCCGGTACGCCATCCCGCAGCATGACCGCTTTACCGACGCTGTATCCTACGGCATCGGGCACGGCGGCCTGGAGCATTTCATTGTCGGCTGGCAAAGCTCCCTGTTTTTCGGATTTGTCGTCGCCCTGCTCTACCATTTTCAGGGGATCGACGGGCTTCTTGCACAGGGCATGGATATGGAGGGGCTGCCGGAGCTTTTGCAGGATATTGCAGATCACCATTTCCTGCGCTGCCTGCTGATCGCGCTCGATCATTTCGGGAGTCTGCTGTTTCAATGCTGCATGTCGGTGCTGGTCTTCACGGCCGTGCAGCGGGACAGGCATCCGCGGTGGCTGCTTGCCGCATTCGGGCTGCATGTTCTGGCGGACATCATTCCGGCATTCCATTTTGCGGGGGATCTCTCGGAAATGGAAATTGATGTCCTGCAATTGCTGTTTGCGGCAGGCGTGGTGTATCTGACCTACCGTGTGCGGCAGCATTATGAAGCGGAAAACCATACCGGGGAGCTCCCCGATTTCACATAAACATCAAAGGAGGAACCAACGATGCCATTACCCGTAGTAGCCGTTGTGGGCAGACCGAATGTCGGCAAGTCCACTCTTTTCAATAAGCTCGTCGGACAGCGGATCTCCATTGTCGAGGATACCCCCGGCGTGACCCGTGACCGCATCTATTCCAAATGCGAATGGCGCGGGAGGAGCTTCATGGTCGTGGATACCGGCGGCATTGAGCCGAAGGAGGACGACAAGATGCTCACGCTCATGCGGCAGCAGGCGGAGATCGCGATTTCCCATGCCAATGTCATCGTGCTCGTCACCGATGTCCGCGCCGGTGTGACCGCCAATGACTATGCCGTTGCCGATATGCTCCAGAAATCCGGCAAGCCGGTCGTGCTTGCCGTCAACAAGTGCGATACCCTCGGTGAGATCCCGATGGATGTCTATGAATTCTACAACCTCGGCCTCGGTGATCCGTTCCCGATCTCGTCCGTTCACGGTCACGGCACCGGCGACATGCTCGACGAGATCATGAAGTATTTCCCCGAGGACGAAACCGAGGATTATGCCGACACCGACATCAAGGTCGCCGTCATCGGCAAGCCGAATGCCGGCAAGTCCTCCCTCATCAACCGCATTGCCGGCGAGGAGCGCGTGATCGTTTCCGACATTGCCGGCACCACCCGTGATGCCACGGATACTGTCATCGACCGTGAGGAAGGGCGCTTCGTTTTCATTGATACCGCCGGCATCCGCCGCAAGTCGAAGATCACCGAGAAGATCGAGCATTATTCCGTTCTCCGCGCCTATATGGCAGTGGATCGTGCGGATGTATGCGTCATCATGATCGACGCCGTCGAGGGCTTCACCGAGCAGGATTCCAAGGTGGCCGGCTATGCCCATGAGCAGGGCAAGGCCTGCATCGTTGCGGTCAACAAGTGGGATGCGGTCGAGGACAAGACGGACAAGACCATGCAGGAATACCGCAAGAAGCTGGAGAACGACTTCTCCTTCATGAGCTATGTGCCCTTCATCTTCATTTCTGCCAAGACCGGTCAGCGCGTGGAAAAGCTCTTCGGCCTTATCAAGCAGGTGGCCGAGCAGAATGCCATGCGCATTTCCACCGGTATGCTCAATGATGTGCTGGCCTATGCCGTTGCAAGAGTGCAGCCGCCGTCGGACAAGGGCAAGCGCCTGAAGATCTACTACATGACGCAGGCTTCCACCAAGCCGCCGACATTTGTTTGCTTTGTCAATCGTGCCGACCTGTTCCATTTCTCGTACCAGCGCTACATTGAAAATCAGATCCGCACGACCTTCGGCCTCGAGGGAACACCTGTGCGCATAATCGTGCGCGAGCGCAACCGGAATGACGCATAAAGGGGGACATACCAAATGCTGATTTTGTCACTGGTGATCGCCGCCTGTGTCGGCTATCTCATGGGAAGCATCAATTCCGCCATCATCACCGTCAGACTGCTCCGGCATGAGGATGTGCGGCAGTTCGGCTCCGGCAATGCGGGACTGACAAATACCCTGCGCTGCTTCGGCAAGCTCTGTGCGCTCTTCACCCTCATCGGTGACCTTGCCAAGGGCGTGATTGCAGTGCTCATCTCGCAGGCCATTGCGGGGGCGATCGCAGGCGAGGCGGCAGACCTGTATCTGGTCGGCTGCATCGCCGGCATCGGTGCCATTCTCGGGCATGTGTTCCCGCTGTATTACGGCTTCAAGGGCGGCAAGGGCGTGCTGGTCGGCGTCAGCATCTTCCTGGTGCTTGACTGGCGGGTATTTCTGATCCTGATCGGTATTTTCGCGATCGTGCTGGCCGTTTCCCGGTATGTGAGCCTGGCTTCCATCACCGGTGCTGCCTGTGCGCCGGTCGCGACCTTCCTCATGCAGTATTTCTGCGAGGACATCCGGCATCAGAGCTTCACCCTCCCGCAGATCCTGCTGCATACAGGTATGATGGTGATTATGGGCGGCATGATCATCTTCATGCACCGCTCCAATATTGAACGGCTGAGAACCGGCACGGAACGCAAATTCGGGGAGAAGAAGGAGCGTCAGTAATGGACTACATTCTCGAATCCAGGTCTCCTGTCTGTGATATGGAGGCCGTGATCGACAGGGATGCACATGCCTATTATCTCGTCATGCTGCATCATGCCAAGGTTGTCCGGATGCTCTGGATCGCCAACCGCATCCCGGCGCCGCCGGATATTGCGGCAAGCTATCAGCGGGTGAGCATCGGCCATCATTTCCTGATGCCGGCGCCGTATGTCATGCATGCCCCCGGCGGCATCGAGCTGGATCCGGGAAAGCTGACGATCATCTGGTACCCCTCCGGCGACGGTGTGGGCGTATTCTATGGAGATACCATTCTCTGTGCAAGCCCGACGACCGCCAATGCCAAGACCTTCCCCGGCTTTACCCGCTATGTCAGGGAAAAAACGCCCTACGGATGGCCTTTCCTGCCGAATGCGGAAAGCGTGGAGGCAGACGTCCTGGATGCGGTGAAATTCTGGGGCTTCATGCGCCGCGAAGCCACATGGCAGGAGGTGCAGCAAAAGCATCTGGAGGTGCTGCATGCATTCTTCGGGCAGCATGAGCAGTATTACGCGATCGACGGCGGCAAATTCCCGCCGCGGGCATTGGTGCAGGGGCGCCGTGACGGTGCCGTGTACAGCATTACGGCGGGCATGAGCCTGCTGCCGATGCCGAAAACAGAGCTGACCTATCTGGAACAAACGCCGCAGCACTGCCGGACGGAGCTGGGATTTGCGGCAAGGGAGCGTTTCTTCGGGCTGCCGGAGCAGATGGCGCCGCGCATTTCTGCGGCAGCGAATGCACCCTGGGAGACGCTTTCCATGCTCGATCACGGGCATATGATTGACATTGCCGATATTCCGGGATTCCCGGAAATGCTGCTGGTCGATCCGCGGCGGACTCCCGGCATGGAATGTCCGGAGTATCCGGGCTTCTGGGGATGCCGGATCAATCTCCTCTGGATGGTGCCGGTCACCGCAGAGGAGATCGCATTTGCAGAAAAGCACGGAAGTGCGGCTTTGCTTGACAAAGCATCGGACAAGACCCGTCTGCATATATTTGACGGGGCGCCAAAATTTGGGGGATAATCATGGAAACGGATTTTGTTTGTATCAGCAGATCGCCGGTCACAGGTCTGGAGGCCTGTGTCGGCAAGGATGACAATGCCTATTACCTCTACCTGATGGAGGCGCCGGAGCTGGGCGGGGGAAAGGTCGTGCGCATACTCTGGCTGTGCAACCGCAAGCCGGCGCCGGAGGTGCTGTCGACCGAAGGCGACGGCTCGTTCCTGCTGCCGCGTGAGCATGTCGGCCATGACCTGAACGGCATTGACCTCGATGAAAGCTCGCTGCGCATCCGCTGGTATGCGACGGGGGACAGTGCGGCGGTCTATGACAGGGAAGGCGTGCTCGGTGCCATCCCGCCCTATGCGGGGGTGCATGATTTCCCTGGCTTTACGCGGTATATGAAAGGATTTCACCGCTACGGCTGGCAGATGCGGCCGGAGGATGCGGAGGGTATTGAGGCCTATCTGCATGATGCAGACCGGCAGTGGCAGCTTACCCTGACCGAAAAGGGCTGGGAGATCGTGGACAATGCCTTCCGGCAGGTCTATTACCGGTTTGCGGGGGAGCCGTCGCATTATCTGGATCTTGACCGCGGGAGCTTTCCGCGCAGGCGGCTTTTCATGGGTAAGCAGAATGACATCTGCTATAATCTGACCGTTGGCATGTCACAGGCGGAGCTGCCCCGCGCACAGATCCTTCTGCGAAATGAATATGCGGCATTTTCCCGCATGGAGCTGGGATTTGCCTGTCAGGAGCAGCACGCGGCACTTGCGGAATACATGGTTCCCGTGATGGCTGATCTCATGCAGATGCCGTGGCAGGAACGCGACTTCCTCGGCCACGGGCATACGATCGAATTCCCGAGGATCCCGGGATTTGCAGGATTCCTGCTGGTGGATGCCGGACAGGTGCCGGGACTGCCGTGCCCGGCCATGCCGCCCTTCCTCGGTGTCAAGCCTCGGTTTTGCTGGATCGTCCTTGTCACACAGAAGGAGATGGATTTCGTCCGGGAGAAGGGCGTTGAGAAGATCCTGCGGAAATGCTGGATGCCGGAGCTGGTGCATGTATATGACGGCGGCGCGAAGTTTTTCCGGTAAAGTCTGACTGTAATGCAGAGAGAAAGTGTGGGAGCGGATTTCCCGCCTTGAAATGCCCCCTTCCCGTGTGTGGGAAGGGGGTAGGTTGTATTTCAATCAATCTGAATGTATTTCAACAACAAATTTTGTGCAGAAGGATGAAATTCCAAAAAGCACTTGCATTTTCCTGTAAAGGTGGTAAAATAGTATTAGCACTCGGGGAGATAGAGTGATAGCACTCCGGGCAGCCGGGTGCAAAACACAATCAGAACTGAATCAGAATTGAATCTGAATCAGAATTTCATAAGGAGGAATTCACCATGACAATCAAACCCTTATTTGATCAGGTGCTTATCAAGATGACGGAAGCCGAGGAGACCACCAAGAGCGGAATCCTGCTGGCAGCATCCGCACAGGAGAAGCCGCAGGTGGCAGAGGTCATCGCCATCGGTGACGGCAAGTATGACGACAACGGCAAGCTCGTTCCGATGGTTGTTAAGCCCGGCGATAAGGTGCTGACCAGAAAGTACGGCGGCACAGAGGTCAAGGTTGACGGTGAGGAATACACCCTCGTAGGTCAGGAGGACATTCTGGCCATCGTGGAATAAGTTCCATCCGCACAGCCTAATATTATATTGATAGTAAGGAGAGATTCATTATGGCAAAGGATATCAAGTACGGAGAAGACGCCAGAAAGGCTCTGCAGGCAGGCATTGACAAGCTGGCTGATACAGTCAAGATCACACTCGGCCCGAAGGGCAGAAATGTCGTTCTCGACAAGAAGTTCGGCGCACCGCTCATCACCAATGACGGCGTGACCATCGCCAAGGACATTGAGCTTGAGGATGCCTTCGAGAATATGGGCGCACAGCTCGTCAAGGAGGTTGCCACCAAGACCAATGATGCAGCCGGCGACGGTACCACGACCGCAACTCTGCTGGCACAGGCCATCATCCGTGAGGGCATGAAGAACATTGCTGCCGGTGCAAACCCGATGGTGCTCAAGAAGGGCATTGCCAAGGCTGTTGAGACTGCTGTCGAGACCATCAAGGCCAATTCAAAGCCGGTCGAGGGCAGCGCGGACATCGCAAGAGTCGGCACGGTTTCCTCTGCTGACGAGAATGTCGGCAAGCTGATCGCTGAGGCAATGGAGAAGGTAACCTCTGACGGCGTAATTACCATTGAAGAGGGCAAGACTGCCGAGACCTATTCTGAGGTCGTTGAGGGCATGCAGTTTGACCGCGGCTACATTTCCCCGTATATGGTAACCGACACTGAGAAGATGGAAGCCGTTTATGACGATCCGTACATTCTCATTACCGATAAGAAGATCAGCAACATCCAGGAGATCCTGCCGCTGCTCGAGCAGATCGTACAGTCCGGCAAGAAGCTGGTCATCATTGCTGAGGATATTGAGGGCGAGGCACTGACCACCATCATCCTGAACAACCTGCGCGGCACCTTCAAGGTAGCTGCCGTCAAGGCTCCGGGCTACGGCGACAGACGCAAGGAAATGCTCAAGGATATTGCCATCCTGACCGGCGGCGAGGTCATCACCAGTGAGCTTGGCCTCGAGCTGAAGGATACCCAGATCACACAGCTTGGCCGCGCTCGTCAGGTCGTTGTCCAGAAGGAGAACACCATCATTGTAGACGGCGCAGGCAGCTCTGAGGAGATCAAGGCAAGAGTTGCCCAGATCAAGAGCCAGATCGAAAACACGACCTCCGATTTCGACCGCGAGAAGCTCCAGGAGCGCCTGGCAAAGCTCTCCGGCGGTGTTGCAGTCATCAAGGTCGGTGCTGCTACCGAGATCGAGATGAAGGAAAAGAAGCTGCGCATCGAGGATGCACTGGCAGCTACCAAGGCTGCTGTTGAGGAGGGCATCGTCGCAGGCGGCGGTACCGCACTCATCAATGCGATTCCGGCTGTTCAGAAGCTGGTCGGCGAGCTCGACGGCGATGAAAAGACCGGTGCAGCCATCATCCTGACCGCACTTGAGGCACCGCTGCGTCAGATCGCTCTGAATGCAGGCCTTGAGGGCAGCGTCATCATCGATAAGATCATTTCCTCCGGCAAGGTCGGCTACGGCTTTGATGCGTACAACGAGACCTATACCGATATGCTGGCCGCAGGCATTGTGGATCCGACCAAGGTTACCAGAAGCGCCCTGCAGAATGCAGCTTCCGTGGCAGCTATGGTGCTGACCACTGAGAGCCTTGTGGCTGACATCAAGGAGCCGGAGCCGCCGACACCTCCGATGCCCGCAGGCGGCATGTATTGATGCCCTGAATACGAAACGCCGCTCCCCGATGAAAACCGGGGAGCGGTTTTTTATGTCCTGGCTTGCATTCACAAAAAACCGGATCAGAAGCATGCTCCTGATCCGGTACGGATGCTGTTTCAGACCTCCGGCTCCGGCTGTGCGGTCACAGCGCTGACAAGCAGCTTGGCTGCACCCTCGATGCCGAGAACACCGGTGTTGAGACAAAGCGAATAATTCAGCTTGTCATACCAGTTGCCGCCGGTGTTGATATTGTAGAACTTCTCGCGCCGGCTGTCGATGCGCGGGAGGATCGTGTCAATGTCCTTGGCAGGAATATTGTATGTCTGCTGTGCGTATTCGAGCCGCCATGCACGCGGCGCATAGATGAAGGCACTGAACCGGTAGGGATTGTCCCGCAGGATCCAGTTGGCACAGCGTCCCACGATGACACAGCTTCCCTGCTCAGAGAGCTCCTTGATGATCTGTGTCTCGGTGATGTACAGCTTGTCGGAAACAGGGATATTGTCCTCCATCGTCCGCGCCGGATTGGAATTCATCAGCAGCGCATAGAGAAAGCTCTTCGGGGAGGATTCCTCTGCACCCTCGAGCTTGGCCACCGGAACGCCGAGACGTTCGGATGCCATGTCGAGAATCTCGTGATTATAAAACGGAATGCCAAGCTCTGCAGCCACATGCTTGCCGACGATGCTGCCGCCGCTGCCGTATTCCCGCTCGATTGTAATAATAGGATGTTTCATCTGCTACAAGCCCCCTGTAAATAGAAATATTCAGCCGGTTTCACGCGGAAACAGGCTGCTGAGAACAGAATATGCGTTAGTTATCGCTGATATGTCATAAGATAAGTATATCACAAATCTCACAAAAAAGCATCCTTTCAAACGAAAAAAATTGAACTATTTTTGATTTTCTACATTCCGTCCAAAACAAGCACCGGATTTTTATGCAAAATGTAGAGCATTCTGACCGTACCGGAGCCCTGCACGGATGCAAAATCTGGTGAAATCACCGATTTTGCGGAGAATTCACAAAAAAGCCATACATACACCCTGCCAAAATGCTATAATGGAGGGTGAAGCCGGAAGCATTGTCCGGCGAGAATCAGAGAGAAAATCAAGGAGGAAGGATCTATGAGAAGGAATGTGCATCGTGCGGCAGCCGCAGCACTGGCGGTTTTGCTCGGATGCTCCATGACCGGCTGTAACGGTGTATGGGATGCCCTCATCGGCAAGGAACCGGCGGAATCGGCTGCGGAGACCTCAGAAGAGGCACAGACCGAAGCCGGGACCACAGCAGAGACGACCGCCGCCACAGAGACGGAAACAGAGCCGCCCACAACGGAGCATGTCAGCCCGACCGAAACTGTGGTTTCTTTGCTGGGTGCCCAGATCGACACGGATGCCACGCTTGACCGTGACAGTGCGGACGATGCGGGGAAGAATTTCAAGACCGATCTGTCTGATTTTATTGAGGAAGGCGACACGGTCAATTCGTTTACATTTGTCTTCTATTCCGCTGACGGCACCTCGAATATCGGCACTTTCAAGGGCGGCTGCGGTATTTCCGTCAATAGTGACTGTGCGGCCGCGACCGATGAGGGATGGTACCAGTCCGATGATTTTTCCGTCCAGTCCGAGGGCAGCTATTGCGAGGTGACCTGGAATGTGCCTGCCGAGGTCGCACCCTACATTGCTGCTGATGGTGCGGTGCAGGTCGGCTACTGGTGGGGCGCCGTGCAGAAGGTCACTTTGAAAAATGTGATCTGCTCGTATACCCGCACACGTTCGCTGCCGGTGGACAGCACGGAAACGGTTTCTGTGGGGCAGACGCTGCATTTCGGCAATGATGATACGAATACCGTCAAGGTCTCCCTTGCGGATGTGCTGCCGGAGGACGGTGTGCCGCAGGCAGTGACATTTGATATTCAAGGCGGCGGGAGCTTTGGTAAATTTACGGGTGCCTTCGGCATCACGACAGACGACTGGTACCAGACCGATACCGTGGCAGTTCTGACGGATGCAAGCGACCTGACCCTGACATGGATCATTCCGGACGGTATCAAGGCATCCATTCCGCAGGAAGCGGAGGTCATGCTTGGCTACTGGTGGGGCGAGGTCAATGACATCACACTCCAGTCTGTGACCGTGAAATACAGCATTGGCGGGGCGCCTGCGGCGGCTCCGGTACAGACACAAAAACAAGAGGACACCACGGAGGATCTGCCTGTGATCGAGAGCAAGGGGGATGCGGCAGCCATTGCAGCGGCCATCAGAATCGGCTGGAATCTGGGCAATTCGCTCGACAGCTACAACAAGGATAATAAAAAGCGCGACTACGAGACGAGCTGGGGCAATGTGAAGACCACGCAGGCGGTCATTGATACCGTGCGTGACAAGGGCTTCAACGCCGTGCGCATTCCGGTATCGTGGACGAATCATACCGATGATGCGGGCAATATTGACGCAGAATGGATGGAGCGTGTGAAGGCCGTCGTGGATTATGCGGTCAAGGACGACCTGTATATCATTCTGAATGTACATCATGACGATTACACCTGGCTCAATCCGACCTATGCGGATGAAGCGGCAGTAACGGCGAAATATGTCAAGATCTGGGAGCAGATCGCGGATACCTTCAAGGATTATGACGAGCATCTGCTGTTTGAAGGACTCAATGAACCCCGTGTGATCGGCAGCGCGAAGGAATGGACAGGCGGCACCGAGGAGGAGCGTGATGTCATCAACCATCTGCTCGCGAAGTTTGTCAGCACCGTGCGCCATTCCGGCGGAAAGAATGCCGACCGCACGCTGGTCGTAACGACCCATGCGGCTTCGATCACGGATGAGGCGATCAATGGTCTGGTACTGCCCGACGACAAGAATCTGATCGTATCCATCCACAACTATGCGCCGTGGAAATTTGCCACGGATGAATACCCGGATGCACGCGATTTTGACAGCGCAGGACAGCAGGAGCTGGAGCAGCAGTTCGGCAAGCTGTACAACAAGTTTGTCAGCCAGGGCATTCCGGTCATCATCGGTGAATTCGGCGCGGAGGACAAGGAAAACACGGCAGCACGGACGGCATATTACAGCTATTATATCAATTGTGCCGCACAGCGTGATATTCCGTGCTTCATCTGGGATAACGGCGGCGAGGACAGCTTCGGCCTGCTTGACCGCGGGAACAATACCTGGTATTATCCGGAGATCGTGGATGCGGCTGTCAGCGCAGCGGCATCGAGATAACAGCAAACAAAACGTTGCAGGGAACGCTCCCTGCAACGTTTTCATTGCTTTATCCTGCTGCATTTTTGATGACATTGCGTGCCTTGATGACGATGTTCTTGTCGTTTTCGTAGGTCAGCATATGGGAGGCATGTCCGATATCCACCCAGCGCACCTCGGAGATCTCCTCCTCCTGCGGCACATAATCGTAATTCTTGGCCTTGCCGATGAAGTAGACCACGACCTTCTGCGTATCCCGCTTCGGGGAATAGGAAACCGTCTCCCGGAAGGTCGGATCAATGATGACGTCGATCGAAGTTTCCTCCTTGATCTCGCGGATCGCTGTCTCCACCTCGGTCTCGCCCGGTTCTACATGCCCTTTGGGAAATGACCAGTGACCGCTGTTGATGTGGCGGATCAATAAAATCTCGATATTTCCATGAAATCTGCGGTATACGATCGCTCCGCAGGATTTTTCATGACGCATGGCATCTCGCTTCCTTTCTCGCCGCTGCCCGGCAAAATAGATTTGTCACATCTATTATAGCACATATTATCCAATTTGTCCATATATTTTTTCTGTTTCTTTGTAAATTTTTTGACGAACAACAGCAAAACCGGATTTTTTCAAAAAAACTGTTTACGGATCCGGATTTTTGTGGTAAAATAGAAGTAACCCATTTTATCGTAGATAAGGAGAACACCATGAACGAGAATCCAACACCGTTTACTGCCGAACAGTTCCGGCAGCAGGCGGTTGAGCTCAGTCAGGCGGTTGCGGAGCTGCAGCGGCGTGACAACAAGCTGATAGACCCGCAGGATCCGTTTGAGAATGAAACGGAATTCCATGAATACGGCTGCGATTTCGGTGAGATCGTTCCGCAGATCCGCATTCCCGGCTGCCGCCTCCCGTTAAAGCCCAATTCCCGGGAACGCAGCCGCATCCGGCGTTACCAGAATATTGTCGGCGGATTCATGCTCGGCCATTTTGTTATTTCAAATCTGGCCGCATTCCTGCTGATCCAGTTGTTTTATGTACTGCTCTATGCTTTTGACGGAATGCACGGGGAGCTGCCGGCAGCCTATGACGATATGGCGCAGACCTATCTGACCAATTCTTCTTCGATGATCGCGCTGAATCTGCTTGTGTACGGCACCTGCAATGTCGCGGCCGCGCTGCTTGGCCTGCGGGCAACGCGCATTCCGGTGTCCACGCTCTTCCGGACAAAGAATTTCACAGCCGGCCATGCCGTGTGCTATATCTGCATCATGCTGACCATTCAGACCTTCATGGCACTCGCGGCAACCGGGATCACGGATCTGCTCGAGGGCATCGGCATCACGCCGTTTGAAATGGACGATTCGATGCTCCCGGAGCTGAAAAGCACAGCCGTTTCCTTCCTGTACAGCGTGCTGATCGCACCGGTGACGGAGGAGCTGCTGATGCGCGGCTTTGTCCTCAAGAATCTCTCCCGTGTCAGCCAGCGCTTCGGCATTCTGATGTCGGCATTCCTCTTCGGGATCTGGCATGAGAATCTGGCACAGTTTTTGCTGGCCTTCTGCGGCGGCGTATTCCTGGGGTATATTGCCGTCAAGCATGATTCGCTCATTCCCGGCATCATCTGCCATATGGCGGTGAATTTCGCGGCAGAGATGTTCAATGCCTTCGATACCTACGGTCTCGATACGCTGTATGATCTGTTCAATGTGGTGTATATGGTCATGGTCATTGCAGGCGTCCTGCTGCTGATCGTCATGTTCATCCGGGAGCGCCTGCCCAAGACAGTGCCTGCCCAGACGGAACGCGGCTTCCGCATTACGCTGACCAGCCCGCTGCTGCTGCTTGCCATCGCGGCACACATCGGAATGGCGATCTATTATACGGTGTCTGAGATCTGACAGAAAAACAGCCTCCTGCCGAAAAGCAGGAGGCTTTTGATTTACAGGGTATAGCCCATGTCCCGGAGCCGGTCGATCAGCTCTCCGAGAATCTGTGCATTGGTGGATGAGACCGAATGCAGCAGGAGGATCTCACCGCCGTGCGCCTGTGCGGTCAGCTTTGCAAGTGCCTGCTGCGGATCGGGCTGCTTGTCGGTCAGCCAGTCCACATGGGCGCCCGACCAGAAGATCGTCCGGTACCCGAGTGACTGCGCCGTCTGCAATGCCTCCTCGGAATATTCCCCGCAGGGACAGCGGAAATACTGCATCGTGTAGCCGTATTTCCGGATCACCAGATCATGCAGATCCATCAGCTCCGCATGTGCCTGATCCGGTGTCAGATGCGGCACGGATGCATGTGTCATGCCGTGGTTGCCGAGCATATGCCCGTCTGCGATCATGCGCCTTACCAGCTCTGTTTCCTTCTGTGCGTAGTCGCCGGTGAGAAAAAAGATCGCCGTCACATGCTTTTCGGCAAGCACATCCAGAATATCGTCCGTGTAGCCGTTCTCATACCCCTGATCGAATGTCAGAATGATCCGGCTCCGGTCAGGCGTGGTCGCATAGGCGCCATATTTCCGGTACTGTGCATCAAAGTCAAGCGCCCCGAGCGGAATGCCGTCTGCATCCGTCTGTGTGCCCTGTCCGTATCCGATCGCGCCCGCAGCGGCGGGGAGCGGCGCACCAAGCAGAAGCGCTCCGAGCAGCAGCGCCGGGAGCCTGCCAGCAATTTTCATAACAATCCCTCATTTCTGCGGCAGATCGCCGCACGGATAGTATGTGCCAAAAGGGAATGAATATGAACGGGAACAAAAACAAGCCCCGCCTCGTGGTGGCGGAGCCTGCGAATGTCGATAGAATTGCCGGGGAATCAAAGCCGTCCTCAGTGATTGAGATAGGATCTGACAAGCACCTGAAGCAGCTCATCGCGGTCAATGTGACGGATGAGATTACGCGCATTGTTGTGCGTGGTTATGTAGGTGGGATCCTCGGAGAGGATGTAGCCGACGATCTGGTTGATGGGATTATAGCCCTTCTGTACCAGTGCATCGTAAATAATGGTCAGAGTCCGCTTGAGCTCGATCTCTTTTTCTTCGTTCATTGAAAAGGTCATTGTTTTATCGAACATGATGCTTCCTCCTCAGGAAATAGAATTACATGTATATTATAACTGATTTTCCCGCACATCACAAGACTTTGTCCTACATTTCTCCTGCGATTCTACGTTTTGTAGGATTTTACGTGTTTGTTTTTGTGAATTTTGCCGGATTTCCCCCTGCCACAGTCCTGCGGCAGGGGGAGGCGAAGGTCAGGCGATGCCGTCGGAACGCTTCTCAAAGGAATTGCAGTCTACGCACCGGGGATCGGACGGATCAGATTCGTGGGTGCCGACACGGATGCAGTCAAGGCCGCAGAAGGGCTCGGACTGCATGTTGAAACGGCACTGGTCAACGGTGCAGCGGATGTTTTCATTTTTTTCCATATTCATTACCTCCGGATGGATGTTCCGGGTATCCCGGACAGGAGCAGTATGCCCTGTTGGATAGAAATTATCCGGAAACGGTTGCATTTTTCGTGATTTTGTGCTATAATAGCAGCATAGAATCATACAGAAGGGAAATCCGTCATGTCCGATGCACTTTATGCTGAGATCGAGAGCTTTGTCCCTGCCTCCCCGGAGGAGACGCAGGCAAAGCAGAAGCTGCTTGCCCTGATCCGGGAATATGGAGACCGGATACTCGACCGGGACTGCCCGGCCGGACATATCACCTGTTCGGGGTATATCCTCAGCCCCGGTCTGACGCATACGCTTATGGCGTATCACCTGATCTACGGCTCGGTCGGATGGACGGGCGGACATGCCGACGGCGATCCGGATCTTCCCGGAACAGCGCTCCGGGAGGCACGGGAGGAAACCTCTGTAACAAGGATCTGGCTTCAGACACGCCGGATCCTTTCCATTGATGTGCTGCCTGTGCCGCCGCATGAAAAGCACGGCAGGCCGGTGGCACCGCATCTGCATTATAATGTGACCTACGGCCTGATCGCGCCAATGGAGCAGCCGGTCGCCGCAAAGCCCGATGAAAACCGTGATGTGCGGTGGCTGACAGATGAAAAGGTGGCCGCACAGTGCACCGAACCGCAGATGCTTCCGATCTATCAGAAATTAACACAGCGCATGCGCCGGATCGCAGAGGAAAAACGCCGCATTCCGGAGCATATGCCTGCGCCGCTGCTGGAATGGTATGCATCCTCTCACCGCGACCTGCCCTGGCGGCATGATACCACGCCGTACCGTGTCTGGGTCAGTGAGATCATGCTGCAGCAGACCCGTGTAGAAGCTGTGAAGGGCTACTATGCACGATTTCTGAATGCCCTGCCGGATGTGCAGGCTCTTGCAGCATGCCCGGAGGATCAGCTCCTGAAGCTCTGGGAGGGTCTGGGCTATTATAACCGTGTGCGCAATCTGCAAAAGGCCGCGCAGATCATCGTAAACGATTACGGCGGCGTGTTCCCGCAGAAATATGCCGCAGTCCGTGCCCTGCCCGGCATCGGGGAGTATACAGCAGGTGCCGTCTGCTCGATCTGCTTCGGGATGCCGACACCTGCCGTGGACGGGAATGTGCTCCGCGTGATGGCAAGGCTCCGGGAGGATTTCCGGAATGTGCTGGATCCCGCAGTAAAATCGGAGGTGCAGGAAACGCTTGCAGCGGTTTATCCGGGTAAGGACTGTGCCACCCTGACACAGGCGTTGATCGAAATTGGTGCGACAGTCTGTGTGCCGAATGGGATGCCGCATTGTGATGCATGCCCGCTGCGGACGCTGTGCATGGCGCATCTGTGCGGCTCTGCCGGAATGCTGCCGGTGCGGATCAAGCAGACAAAGCGCCGCACTGAGGAACGCACCGTCCTTGTTCTGCGCTGCGGTGATCGTATTGCCATCCGGCAGCGTCCGAAAAAAGGCCTGCTGGCCGGGCTCTGGGAGCTGCCGAATACCGGCGGCATTCTGAACGAGGAACAGGCGGCCGCACTTGCCGCCGAATGGGGCGTGCAGCCGCTTGGTTTTGAAAAAACGGTGCAGCGCCGTCATATTTTCACGCATATCACCTGGGAGATGACCGGCATTTTCCTGACCTGCGGCACGATGCCGGAAGACTTTGTCTGGGCGGATGCGCAGGATCTTGAAAACGTGTATTCACTTCCCACGGCATTTCGCTGCATTCTGGAATAGTGTCATTTCAGTAATTCCGCCCGCAGCATGGCGAGCAGCTTCTTTTCCCGCCGGGAGACCTGCACCTGTGTCATGCCGAGAATGGCAGCGGTCTTTGCCTGCGTCAGCTCGGAAAAATACCGCAGCTCCAGCAGCCTCCGGTCGATCGGATCGAGCGCTGCCATGACCTGCCGCAGTGCAATGCGGTCGCTGATCTGCTCATCCGGCGCCTCCACGGCAATGTCCATCTGTCCGGCATCCTCATCCGGTGCCGTCAGGGAAAGCACAGGGGAGCAGGCACACAGCGCCGTTGTGATCTCTTCGGGAGAGGTGCCTGTTCTTTCCGCAAGCACGGAGAGCGGCGGTTCCTGTCCGGTCTCTTTGATGATCTCCTCCCGGATCTGCTGTACCTTTAAGGAAAGCTCCCGCATGCTCCGGGAGACATGCACCGTTCCGCCCTCGCGGAACAGCCGCTTGATCTCCCCGAGAATGACCGGCACGGCGTAGGTCGAGAACTGCACGCCGCGGGAGGTGTCGAATGCATTGGCAGCCTTGACCAGCCCCTCGCATCCGGCGGAATACAGATCTTCATAGGGAATGCCCCGGCTCCGGAAGCGGTTCGCACACAGATGCACCAGCCCGAGATGCGCTGCGGCATCGGGACGGTCATTCGGCTTCATTGGCATCCTGCACGCCGAGTCTGCGGCGCATGGTCAGCACGGTGCCCTTGCCGGGAACGGAGCGCACATGCAGCGAATCGGTAAAGGTCTGCATGATGGCAAAGCCGAGTCCGGCGCGGTCTTCCTCCGGCGCAGAAGTCCAGAGCGGCTCCATTGCCCTGGCGACATCCGGGATCCCGCAGCCCTTATCCGTGACCCGTATGTAGACCACACGCTCCGGGAGCAGCCGCAGCATGATGCTGACCTCTCCGGAGGTGCCGCGGTAGCCGTGAACAATGGCATTCGTCACCGCCTCGGAAATCACCGTGCGCAGATCGGCAAGCTCCTGCGCGGTGGGATCGGCGGGGATGACGAATGCGGACAGCGCAGCCCGCGCCAGTCCTTCATTGGCAGAATTGGCAGAGAATGCGCATTTGAATTCATTGACGATCTTCATTGTGTGACCTCCTTTGTACTGCGGCAGATCTTTGCAAGGCGCTCCATCCCCGCAAGCCTCAGAATTCGGCTGATATGCGGGGCAGGATCCTGCACGAGGATCTCGCCGCCGAGCGGGGAGAGGATCTTGTAGCGTCCCATGATCAGCCCGATGCCGGAGCTGTCCATGAAGCTCACCCTGGAAAAATCAAAGATGAGCGTCTGCGGCAGATGCGCATAGATGGCGGCATCGACCTCTGCACGCATGGCATTGCTGGAATGGTGGTCGATCTCCCCGTCAAGTCCGACGAGGAGGCAGGCGGTTTCTGTGTCATACTGAATTTGCATGGGGAATGTTCCTTTCTTCTGCATAGTATCGTTTTGCATTTATTATTGTACCACAACCCCCATGTCGGATCGTGCCGAAGCAGGGGATCCTGAAAAATTTAAGGCTCCCGGCACACCGGGAACCGGAAATGTGAAAAATCGCACGCTGCAAAAACGGCTATATTCCGAGAGTATTGCAGCGTGTAAAAATAATTTTGGTTTTTTCAGAAATTTTTGTGTGTTTTAAGTTTCTTTTAAGCCCTCAGCCCTATAATATAACTGTAATCAGACAACAGCACTCGACCCGATCAAATCCAGTACGAAAGGAGCGGTGGATACACGGGGGTACGGCCTCCGGTATCGGACATATGGCAATCAGCACATTCATGCGCAAGGAAATCAAATTCATGCTCTCCATGGAGCAGTATGAGGCGCTTCTGACACAGGTTCACAAATACATGGATCCCGACAAGTTCTGCATCGGCGGCAAGGATTACGGCATCTACAATCTCTACTACGATACGCCCGATGATTACCTGATCCGCACCTCCCTCGAAAAGCCCAAGTACAAGGAGAAGCTCCGCCTGAGAAGCTACTTCTCGCCGGCATCTCCCTCCGACAAGGTCTTCCTCGAGATCAAGAAGAAGGTCAACGGCATCGTGACCAAGCGCCGCGTGACCATGACGCTTGAGGAATCCGATGCCTACCTGATGAAGCGTCAGAAGCCGGTGGATCTCTCGAAATACCTCCAGAAGCAGATCTTCTCGGAGCTTGATGTATTCCTGAACACCTATCCGGTGATCCCCAAGCAGTACATCAGCTACCAGCGCAGCGCCTTCTTCGGCAAGGACGATCCGGATTTCCGGCTGACCTTCGACCGGCAGATCACGGAGCGCCGGTATGACCTCTCCCTCGGACTGCCCAGCTATGGCGCACAGATCATTGCACCGAACCAGAGACTGATGGAGGTCAAGATCGCAGGCGCCATGCCGCTGTGGCTCTCGCAGGCACTCTCGGAGCTGAAGATCTACAAGATCAGCTTCTCCAAGTACGGCACCGCTTACAAGCGCTATGTACGCAACAAGCTCTATCAGGAAGGACACTTCAGCAAGCCTGAGGAACAGGAAACCGCAGCCCCGGCGGTCAGAACCATGATCCGACAGACTGTCAATCACAACTGGGATGAAAGAAGAACTGCCTCCGGTATTCTGCTCCCGCGGTAAGTGACACAACAAGCATTTTGGATACGTTTTTCACACCCAATTCACATGAATTCAGAAAGGAAGATTGATTATGTTAGAATCTGTACTGCTCTCGAGTGACTCCGTTTACGGCACTGCCTCCACCGTGACCCTCGGCTCCTTCGTTGCCTGCCTGGCGGTCTCCCTTCTGCTTGGCTTCGGACTGAGCATCGTCTACATGCTGACCCACAAAAAGGAAGGCTTTGCACAGAGCTACGCCGTTACCCTCATCATGCTGCCGCCCATCGTATGTGTGCTCCTGATGCTCATTAACTTCATCGGCGGCATTGCGATCGCCGGCATCTTCGGCCTGACCCGCTACCGTTCTGTTGCCGCAGATCCCAAGGACATCGGCTATGTCTTCATGGCAATGGCAGTCGGCGTCGTGACCGGCATGGGCTACATCACCTACGCCATTATCTTCTTCGTCATCATGGCCGTTGTCCTCTATGTCCTCACTCTTGTCAACTATGCAGCTCCCAAGGCATCCGACATGACCCTGAAGATCTCCGTTCCGGAAAATCTCAACTATGACGGCCTGTTCGACGCAGTCCTCAACAAGTACTGCCAGAGCTGGAAGCTCCGCAGAGTCAAGACCACAAACTTTGGCTCCATGTTCGACTGCATCTATGCCATCCAGCTCCCGAACAATGTCGAGCAGAAGAAGATGATCGACGAACTGCGCACCCTCAACGGCAATATGACCATCACCCTGACCCTCTTCAAGTACGACGACAAGATCTACGAGAAGTGATCCGATCGTGTCTTTTCCGATCCAACCAGAACGCCGGGCGGCATCCGTCCGGCAGTTCGCATACCTGTATGAATGGAGGAATACCCATGAAACAGCTCAGATCCGTCCTCTGCCTGCTGCTTGCCGCTGCTATGATGCTTCCGGCCGGATGCGGCAAAAAGGATGAGGCCACCGCTTCCCAGGAGACGACGGCCGCCGCGCAGACCGCGGAGGATGCCGAAGAGGAAGATGACGATGATGACGACGATGCGCCCATCAAGGATGTCAAGGTGAAATCTGCCTCGAAGTCAGACGCAAAATCCGAAACCACGGAATCTGCCCCGTCCACAACGGCTGCAAGCACCTCGACCACCGCAAAGGCTGCCTCCACGACGGCCGCCACGGCGAAATCTGCCGGCAATGCAGCTTCCGGCGGCAATGCGGCAGCCGCCGAAGCCCCGGCCGCAACAGAGGCCGCAACAGAAGCCGCGGCAGAAGCCCCCACCGAAGCCCTGACAGATCCGGCTCCCGAGGAGACGGAGGCAGGGGAGGAGCAGAATGTTGTCTCCGGCATCATTGATCTCGGCTCCGGCGCCTTTGAAGGCGAGGGCATCACGATCAACGGCGGCACCGTCCTGATCACCGGCGGCGGCACCTACATTCTCTCCGGCGCCCGCACGGGCAATGTGGAGATCAACACCACCGAAAAGGTCAAGCTCAAGCTCAACGGCGTGGACATCACGAATCCCGACGGCCCCGCCCTGCTTGTCAGCGATGCCAAGAAGGTCACCCTGACACTCATCGAAGGAACGTACAATGCCCTGAATTCCGGCGGCAGCATGCACGACGGTACGATCACCTCCAACGATACCCTTGAGATCAAGGGTGCCGGCACGCTCAATGTCACCAGCAATGAAGTCCACGGCATTTCCTCGGATGACGACATTGTCATCAAGAACGGCGATATTACCGTAAATGCCGCAAAATCCGCATTGATCGCCAACGATGACATCACCGTCAGCGGCGGCACGATCCATGCGACCGGTGCCACCAACGGCATCAAGTCCAAGGGTACCATGACGATCTCCGGCGGTGCGGTCTATGCCTTCGGCGGCCCGAAGGAGACCAAGAGCGCCCTCTTCTGCGGCAGCGTATTCACGCTGACCGGCGGCTATGTCTATGCCGTTGGCTGCGGTGCCTCGGAGCCGGATCCCTCCCTTTCGACCCAGCATGCGATCTGCGTGAAGTACACCCCCTCGCTGGATGCCGGATCCACGGTATCGCTGGTGGTCAACGGCATGGAATTCCTGCGTGAAACCTCGCCGTATGCGTGCAATACCGTCTTTTTGTCCACCCCGGACATTGTAGACGGCATGGCCTATGATGTCTACGCAAACGATGTGAAATACGGAGAAACCAACTATACAGCCGGAATCAGCTCCACCGCCGTGGTATCTGCCGAATAGTTCGTGAACATATTGTAAAGGCGGGCAATTCCAGAAAGAGGATAACGCGCAGCACACTGCCGAAGAAAAGGCGGGTGCTGCGTGTTTTTGTTTTTGAGGGCAAATCTGATAGCCAGACAATCATGATTTTACCACAGTCTATAAATGTATAAAATATGAATTGAAAACAGAAAATCCTGATATACATAAAAATTCATAGATTCCTGACCTGAATCAAACATTTTTGAGAAAAAATGAAGATTTGAGAATATAAAAAGATAGCTTCGGATATAAAAGAATATTGTTTTGTGATGCGAAATCGAGTAAAATATTGAAAACAGCACATACAAGCGCCGGATAGAGGCGCGGGAAACTTCCCCTCTCAATTGTTTCCCAAAGCCTGGTGACTTGCAGTTGTTGTTTTATACAGACGTGAAGATCAGGTTTCTGGCTTTAGCGCAGTGGGAGTCCGGGGCAACCCGAACAATTTGCTTATCTTGCATTTCGATTCAGTTTTATATAAGCAATCCCAGTCAGAGATCCGGTTTTGACGCTGCCGAAATGCGCCAGCTTTCAGTGCAGATGGGTATAATAAAAATAATAAAACAATCTATTTTATTAACCCAGAATAAGCTGTGCATTTTTTACCTTCCTCTTTATGAAAACATCCGGTGGAATTTGGCCCCCGGGTGTTTTTCGTTTTTTCCGGATTTTGATTTTCGGTCTGCGCAAATTTTTTGTAACGATCCCGCCGGTACCGGCTCTTATGGATAGAAGGAGGTGAGACTGTGGAGGATTTTGAAAAGCTGTACCTGTCCTATTATCCGGAGGTATACCGCTATCTGCTGCGGCTGTGCGGGGATGCGGGGCTGGCCGAGGAGATCACGCAGGAAGCATTTTTCCGGGCGCTCCGGTCGCTGGATTCCTACCGCGGCGAATGCCGGTTTTCGGTCTGGGTCTGCCAGATCGCCAAGCATACCCTGTACAGGGAGCTGAAACGGCAGAAACGCGAGATCCTTCCCGACAGTCTCCCGGAGGCGCCTGATCCGGCTTCGGATGTGGAGGGGCAGATCACTGACCGGAATACCGCAGCCGTGATCCGTGAGCGCATGGAAGCCCTTCCGGAGCCGTATCGGAGCGTATTCCGGATGCGGATTCTGGAGGAGCAGCCGTTTTCGGCCATTGCACAGCAGTTCGGAAAAACAGAGAGCTGGGCGCGTGTGACCTATCACCGTGCCAGGCTCAGAATACAGGAGGGATTGGTATGAAATATCCGTGCGGACTCATCCGCGATCTGCTGCCGCTGTATCATGACGGCATTGCAGCGCCGGAAAGCCGGGAGGCAGTCGAAGCACACATGCAGGAATGCGAGGCGTGCAGGGCAGAATACGACAAGCTGCGCGGCGGGGACTATCTGGAGCACTACATGTATGATGCGGCATTGAACAAACAAGCGGTGGAATCCTATCAGGGCGTGAAGAAGAAGGAAAAGCGAAGGGTCATCACGATCATTGTGATCGCTGTGGCGGCGGCAGTCATTGCAACGGCGCTCCCGCTGGTGCTTGTCATGGTGCTGATGATGGGCTCTGTTGCCTCTGCAAAGGTCGAAGTGCATGATGACATTGCGGAATATCAACACTTTATCGGTGCGTCCGCGGAAGAGAAATACCGGAATAAATGGGGCATGGACGAGAGCATTTTCCCGGCGGCGATCACCCCGGAAATGGATGTGCAGGACTTCCGGATGGTGTACTATAACCCATGGGATGCGCAGTATCTTGCGTATCTGACGGTGAAGTATGACGATGCGGCTTATGCGGCGGAAAGGGTGCGTCTGGAAGCATATCCGTCAACGGACTATATCGGGTATTACAGCGTGCAGGAGGAGACGACCTATGAGCTGCTGGCGGTGTATGCGGATGCCTATCAGGGCTTTGTGTACGCGCTGACGGACGGGGAAGGCACGATCATCTATGCCGAGCAGATCTTCTGCAATTACCAGATGGATCTGGATTATACACAGTATATGGATCCGGACTATTTCCTGGACGGCTTTGATGCGCAGACGGACAATCCCTACCAGAAAGAACAGATGGGAGAACGCTGATACTCTTGACACTTTTCAGGGGGTGTGGGGGCGCAGCCCCCACACCTTAACCCCCTCCCCGCGTGCGGGGAGGGGGCAGGGGAGGGGCGGATCCACAGTACGCCCTTCCCAAAACAGGCTTTTTGACAAACCCGGACGGGAGAGCATGGATGCTCTCCCAAACTTTTTGCTATTCAGAAAATAATTTGCAAGAAAAATTATTAAAAACACTTGACAAGTTTGAAAGAATGTGCTATACTAAACTTGTAAGGAAAAACTGATAATCCGAACTGCAAATTATAGAAAATCAGAAAAGAAGGTGACCCGGCATGAAGAAAAGCATTTACAGCCTTGTCCTTGCAGACGATGTGGTGGCGGCAGTGGATCAGATGGCGTATGAGCTGCATACCAGCCGCTCGAATCTCATCAATCAGATTCTTGCAGAACGCCTGTCCTGCGTCACACCGGAAATGCGGATGCAGCAGGTCTTCTCCGCTATGGAGCAGCTTGCCCAGCAGTTCCGCATCCTGGAGCAGACCTCCGCGCATGCGCTTTCCCTGCAAAGCCGGCTGGATTATAAATACAAGCCTACCGTACAGTACGTCGTGGAGCTTTACCGCACGCCGCATGACGGCGAGGACGGACGGCTCCGGGTACAGCTGAGGACGCAGAATCAGATGCTTCTGTCAGCGCTTGACGGCTTCTTCCGGCTCTGGATGGCGCTGGAGGAACGCTATGTGCCGGATGCAGCCGGGACGGTCTACCGGATCTCTCCGGGCAGGCTGGAGCGCTCCATCCGCAATCCCGGGCTGGATGAAGCCCGTCTCGGAAAACGCATCGGCAGCTATGTCCAGAGCTTCGACCGCTATCTGAAGGCGTGGTTCAGCGGCATTGCAGTCCGCTCCGCACAGGAGACGGCCGCAGCACTGGAGCAGTCCTTTGCTGCGGATGTGAGGCATCACAGCAGCGGTATATAGTGAGAAGCATTCCGCATTACCAATTGAAACAGATCAAGGAGGCATGAATCATGAATGCACAGAAGCTGACACAGAAATCCAATGAAGCCCTGCAAAGCGCCCAGAGCATAGCGCTTGCAGCCAATAGCATGCAGATCGAACAGATCCATCTGCTGCAGGCACTTCTGCAGCAGGAAGGCGGACTGATCCCGCAGCTCTTTGCCAAGCTCGGCACAGATGTGGATGCCCTCCGGCGTTCACTCCAGACGGCCATTGACAGCGCTCCCGCTGTGACCGGATCGGGGAGACAGCCGGGCATGGTCTATATTTCGCATGATGTGGACAATGCCCTGAATCAGGCAGAATCCCAGGCGGCACAGATGAAGGACGAATTCGTCTCTGTCGAGCACATTGCCCTCGGCCTGCTGACGGTTCCGGATGCATCCCTGCAGAAGATCCTGCGGCAGTTCGGAATTGACAAGGATGCGTTTCTGCGTACCCTTGCCCAGATCCGCGGCAGCGCCAGAGTTACCAGCGACAATCCGGAGGAGACCTACGATGCCCTCGGCAAGTACGGCTCGGATCTGACCGAGATGGCCAGACAGAACAAGCTCGATCCGGTCATCGGCCGTGATGCGGAGATCCGCAATACCATCCGCATCCTCTCGCGCAAATCCAAAAACAACC
Source organism: uncultured Ruminococcus sp. (assembly GCA_902783005.1). Classification (GTDB taxonomy): domain Bacteria; phylum Bacillota; class Clostridia; order Oscillospirales; family Ruminococcaceae; genus UBA3855. The sequence continues at coordinate 74,671 of CACZPI010000125.1, forward strand.
CTGTCCTGATCGGTGAGCCTGGCGTCGGCAAGACTGCCATCGCTGAGGGGCTTGCACAGAGAATTGTCCGCGGGGATGTGCCGGACGGCTTGAAAGACCGCACGATCTTTTCGCTGGATCTCGGTTCGCTGATCGCAGGCGCCAAGTACCGCGGCGAATTTGAGGAGCGTCTGAAGGCAGTTCTTGCAGAGATCAAAAAGAGCGACGGCCGCATCATTCTCTTTATTGATGAGCTGCATACCATTGTCGGCGCGGGCAAGACCGACGGCGCAATGGATGCCGGCAATCTGCTCAAGCCGATGCTGGCCAGAGGCGAGCTGCACTGTATCGGTGCAACAACTCTGAATGAATACCGCCAGTATATCGAAAAGGATCAGGCATTGGAACGCCGGTTCCAGCCGGTCATGGTCGATGAACCGACCGTGGAGGACACGGTATCCATCCTGCGCGGCCTGAAGGAACGCTATGAGGTCTACCACGGTGTCAAGATCCATGACAATGCGCTGATCGCGGCGGCAACGCTGTCCGACCGGTATATCTCTGACCGGTTCCTGCCGGATAAGGCGATCGACCTGGTAGATGAGGCGTGTGCGGTGATCCGCACGGAAATGGATTCGATGCCGCAGGAGCTGGATGATATTTCCCGCCAGATGATCCGTCTGGAGATCGAGGAAACGGCATTGAAAAAGGAAAGCGACCAGATTTCGCAGGAGCATCTGGCGGAGACACAGAAGGAGCTTGCAGAGCTGCGTGACCGCTTTGCGGCAATGAAGGCACAGTGGGAGAATGAGCGCGACTCCATCGGCAAGGTGCAGAAGATCCGTGAGGAGCTTGAGCAGGCGAATGCCGAACTGGAAAAAGTGGAGCGCGAGTACAATCTGAACCGCGCAGCAGAGCTGAAGTACGGTATTATTCCGGAACTGAACAAGCGGCTGGAAGCCGCCGGCGGCGGAGATGCCCCGACCATTCTGCGCAGTGAGGTCACGGCAGAGGAGATCGCGAAGATCGTCGGCAGATGGACGGGAATCCCCGTGTCGAAGCTGATGGAGGGCGAGCGCGAGAAGCTGCTGCGTCTGGGAGACATTCTGCATGAACGTGTCATCGGCCAGGATGAAGCGGTGCAGAAGGTGAGTGAAGCGATCCTGCGGTCGCGTGCGGGCATTCAGGATCCGGACAGACCGATCGGCTCCTTCCTGTTCCTCGGCCCGACCGGCGTCGGCAAGACGGAGCTGGCCAAGGCGCTGGCGCAGGCACTCTTTGATGATGAGAGCAATATGGTGCGCATCGACATGAGTGAATATATGGAGAAATTCAGCGTGAGCCGCCTGATCGGAGCGCCTCCCGGATATGTCGGCTATGAGGAGGGCGGACAGCTTACGGAGGCGGTGCGCAGGAAGCCCTATTCGGTCGTGCTGCTCGATGAGGTCGAGAAGGCGCATCCGGATGTATTCAATCTGCTGCTCCAGGTGCTCGATGACGGCAGGATCACGGATTCGCAGGGACGGACGGTGGATTTCAAGAATACCATCCTGATCCTGACCTCGAACCTCGGATCGCAGTTCATTCTTGACAGTGTGAATGACTACGGCTGCATCACGGAGGGGGCACGCTCGAATGTGGATGCGCTGCTGCACCAGCAGTTCCGTCCGGAATTCCTCAACCGTCTCGATGAGATTGTGTTCTACAAGCCGCTGCAGCAGGAGGAGATTCTCTCGATCGTAGACCTGATGCTCGATGACCTGCGGCACCGTCTGGATGCTAAGCAGCTTCGTCTGGATGTCACCGATGAGGCAAAGCGTGCTGTCGTAGACAACAGCTATGACATCAGCTATGGTGCAAGACCGATCCGCCGCTACCTCCAGCAGCAGATCGAAACGCAGATCGCAAGATTCATCATCGGTCAGGATCCCGCACCGGGGACGACGATCACGGTGGATTATCAGAACGGGGCATTTACCCTGCAATAAGGGTATGCATGTCAATAGAAAGCAAGGACAGTCCGTTATTGCATGACGGGCTGTCCTTATTTGTTGATCTCTTTTTTATCTGTTCTGCCGAGGAGGTAGTCCACGGAAACATCGTGGAAATCAGCGATTTTGATGAGGATCTCAGTGGGAATGTAGCGGGTTCCGGTTTCGTAGTGACTGTATGCACGCTGAGAACAATGCAAATAATCTGCCATCTGTTGTTGGGTAAGATCTTTGTCCTCACGCAGGTTTCTGATTCGTATATATTGCATAAGTTTTTACCCCTCCAATATACCTATTCTACAAAAATCTTACAACTGTATTGACATTTAGCCCTAATTGGACTATACTTATGATAGTGCAATTTGTTCTACTGTATTAAATGGAGGTATTACTATGAAATGTCCAAATTGTGGAGCTGAAATTCAAAACAGCAGAAAGTGCAACTATTGTGGTGCGCAAATCTCTTATGCCCAGTTGCGGGAACAAGAACAATTGAATAAGGCGGGCTGCCCGAGATGTGGGAGTTCAAATGTCCAGTTTTCTCGTGAGAATCATGGTGAGATAACTGGAAAACAGCAAAAGAAAATCATACACAGAACTGTAGGATTTTGCAAGGATTGTGGCCACACATGGTATCCAGAAGGCACTGAAAACGCTTCCAAAAAAAGTAAAACTTGGCTATGGGTTTTAGGCTGGATATTTATTTTTCCTGTACCGCTTACTATCCTGCTTTTGAGAAAGAAAGACATGAAACCAGCTCTGAAGTATGGTATTATTGCTGCGTCTTGGATTGTATTCCTCCTGTTAGGTGCAGGAGATAGATCGTCACAATCAAGAAATACACCTGAATTAAACCAGCCTGTCTCGCAACAAGATATTTTGGTTACAGAACAAGTGACTTTGGAAACATTATCAGAAGCCGTAGAAGAAACAACGGCTGAGGAAACAACCGTAGAAGAAACAACCGTAGAAGAAACAACCGTAGAAGAAACAACCGTAGAAGAAACGACCGTAAAAGAAACAACCGTAGAAAAAGAGACAATAGAAGAAGCTGTCCCTGAACCTGAAACACCATCAGTTACGTTGGGCGAACAAAATGCACTTAGGAAGGCTCTGTCATACTTGGATTTTGCTGCGTTTTCATATACAGGTTTAATTGAACAACTGGAATTTGAAGGTTTTTCCCACGAGGAAGCGGTGTATGGCGCCGATAATTGCGGGGCAGACTGGAATGCACAGGCGGCAAAAAAAGCACAAAACTACATGGATTTGATGGCATTTTCCAGGAATGATCTTATTGAGCAGCTTTTATATGAAGGATTCACAAACGAACAAGCTGAATATGGCGCGAGTGCTGTTGGGTATTAAAAGTAACATCGTATAGAAATCGTCTGTCGGCTTGGAATGCATCTGCGCTCTCGTGTCCATCAGCTTGCGTAATATCTCCAATCAGTACATTCAATATTATGTAGTCATCATTGTACAACCTGTCGAAAAATTAGTGGTACATCTGACACATTGAATAATGTATGATGTTACCTTAAAAGTATCGCTACCACCGGGCACGGGCATTTTCGTCCACAAATAGTGCAGAAAATGCAATTGACAGTCCTGCCCCGAATCCTGTATAATAGAAGTATCCCCGCCATAGGGCAGGGATACTCAAAAAACAGGAAAAAGGAACAGAATGATGATGGATACGATCTACAATCTTCATATGGGCCCCGCTAAATGCGCGGTAGACCTCGGTGACGGCTCCGAACGCGGCGAATACGTCAATCAGGACTATATTCTCCACACCCTCGGACGCCCCCACAGAAGCATTTCCCTGATGTACTGCTACTACCCGCTTGACAAGGGCTGGCCGGGACGCGCCAGCGTCGTTCATGCATCCCCGGATGTGGCATTTGCGTGGGATTTCCCCTACGATGATTATTTCACCTACAAGGGCGGCCTCGGCGGTACTACCGATGACGAGCCGTTCACCTATATGCGCGAGATCCGGCAGCACGGACAGGATGTCACCCTCACCCTGACCATTGACCCCCATGTTTCCGATGAGCACCTGGCTGCCATCGGTGAGGATCTGCGCCCCTTCGGCCGCGTCCTCCTGCGCATCAATCATGAGGCCACCGGCAACTGGTTCTCCTTCAACAAGCGCTGCACCTACCAGGAGGTCGCCGATTTCTTTGTGAGAGCCTCCCGCATTATCAAGGAGCATGCCCCGAACGTGCAGACCATCATCTGCATTGGCGGTGTGGAGCATCCGGAGACCGGGCAGATCGAAAAGGAAAAGGAATTTGCCCAGACCATTCCCGCTGCCGATATCTGGTCGGTGGATAAGTACATGGCGCTGCACTGGGGCTGGCCGTATGATGTCGCCGAGCCCGGCGGCAATTCCCACAGCCGCAGCAAGGTGCGCGACATCTATGAAATGACCAAGGCGAGCTTCGAGCGCTATACCGTCCTGAATGGCGGCACGCCCAAGCCCATGATCATGAGCGAATTCAATGCCGACGGCGATGTGACCGGCGCTTACGACCAGGCTGCAATGGTGCAGGAATTCTGCGATATTCTCGACGAGGAAAATGCCGACTGGTTCACCGGCTTTACCTTCTATCAGTTCCGCGACCGCGGCAGACTCGGCCTGGAGATCGAGGATCCCAACAATCCCGATGTCGGCATTGCACAGCCGGTCATGGAAACCTACAAGAAGATCATCCATTCCGAACGCTTCCTCCCGGCAATGGAGCAGGGCGCACAGGCAAGCCTTCCCGTGAAGCTGCGCTGGGGCAGCTCGGAGGATGCCGACGGTCTGGCCATTCCGCTGCATTTTGAAGGGGATCCGGTCTTCTGCGAGATCACCTTTGAGGATGAGAACAACTACATGCTCGAAATCAATGGCAGATGGTTCTGGCGCTCCCCGAAGGCAAAGACCATTGACCTGATGAGCGCCTTCTATGAGAAGCATCTTGACGGTGCATGCGATCTGACCCTGAAGATCTTTGCCCCGCCTGCATCCGGCGAGAATGATCTGACCCTTGCGGACGGACTCTTCAACAGCTATACAACCGTGGAGAAAATGCCTAAGATCCGCATTCGTTTCGCTCCGGTGGAACCGTGAACCGGTAAACTTTCTATGAAAATTTCAAAAATATCCAAAAACCACTTGACAAATTTTTAAAATGTTGTATAATTTATAGTAGGAATGAATTACGCCGGAGCGGGATGCACTGACCCGTCTGCGGCGTTCAGGCAGATTGCTGCGCATCCGCTTAATTTACATCATCATAATCATATTTAGGAGTTGATTAGTATGGGATTCATGGACACGATCAGCGGCGCCGGAAGAGGTGTCAGCGAAAAGGCAAAAAACGTTTCTGAGGTCAACAACCTCAAGCGTAAGATCCTGTATGAGGAGGAGCGTATCGTCGAGGTATTCGCCGATATCGGCAAGAAGTACTACAAGAACCCGGACGAGGATCCGGCTGTTCTGAAGGCGCTGTGCGAGGACATTGACACCCGCCGCCGCCGTATCAAGAAGATGCGTTTCGAGCTCAACAGCATCCGCGGCTACAAGATTTGCCCGAAGTGCGATGCTGAGGTCAACGAGAAGTTCCAGTTCTGCGGTGTCTGCGGTGCCAGACTGCCCGATATGGACGATGAGGATTTCGCATCCCTCGAGACCAACGATTACTACACCGAGAGCGACAGCTTCTTCAACGCAGACACGATCAAGAGCTATTGATCTTTGGACTGTCGGTGAAGCTGACAGCAGAATTGCATGAACACAGGATTCCCCGGAATGGAACTACCCCCCGGGGAATCCTGTATTTCTATACAGGATTCCCCTATAAAAAGCATCCTGTATTTCGATGCAGGATTCCCCTATAAAAAGCATCCTGTATTTCGGTGCAGGATTCCCCTATGAAAAGCATCCTGTATTTCGATGCAGGATTTCCTTATGAAAAGCATCCTGTATTTCTATACGGGTGAAGCATCCCATTGCAGAGAGGAGGTCAGAACGATGGAACAGGGGATCTACCGGTATTTTGATGTGAAATCGGTTACGGAACCGATGCATTTTACCGAGGCAGAGCAGGCACGCGGGCAGGAGCTGGTGCGGACAGGACAGGCGCAGATCACGACAGTCAGCATTGACTATGAGAAAAACAGCCACATCCATGAATGCATCGGCCGGATGGTCGTGCGCTGTGAGGACGGCGCGATGCCGTGCAGCGTGAGCATCCAGTTCGGCCGCAGACGGCTGTTCCATCTGTATTGCAGCGCGGCACGGTGCCGGAATTTCGCCCGCATCGGTGAGCGCGTCATTGACCACCATCCCTGCATCCATAAGGCTGCTGCATTGCTGCTGCTGCGGCAGTATCTCGACGAACACAATCCCGGCGATACGACCAATGCCGATGCAATGACTTTGATGCAGGCCTATCACCGCAATACCCGTTCGGCTTATACGGGCGGACTCCCGCCGTGCATCCGGCTTGTGCCCTATCTCGAACGCAATGCCCACGGCGTGCAGGTCGGCTTCCGCATCGGCACCGACCGGCTGTATGTCCTGCGCGATCTCTATACCCTGCGCAGGATGGTGGAAGGACGGCAGACGATCAGTCTTGGCAAGCAGGCAGAGGTGGATTTTTCTGCTGCATCCTTTGACGGGAAGGGAATGCCGTTTTACCGATTTCTCTGCGAATTTGCCGCCGGACGGCTGCCGGCATCGGGAAAACGCTTCGGGGATCCTTCGGCCGGCAAGCTCCTGACGCTTGAGGGCGCCTGTGCGGATGCCCTGTACGATGCTGCGCAGGGCATGACGCTGACCTGTACTGACCGCACCCGCGCAGCCAATCCTTCGGATTCTCTGGAGGTCTGTGAGGGCATGCCGGATATTCTGCTGAAGATCCGCCCGGATCTGCTGCCGGACGGTACCTTTGAGGGTGTGTGCGCGACGGCATCGCTGCCGCTGTGCTTTTCCGGAAGCCGTAGCACCTACTGCATCACCGCCGGGAATCTGCTGCGCATTCCGGATGCTGCGTCCCCGGTTCTGCGGATGCTGACGGATGCGGCACATAACGGACAGATGGAATGCCATTTCGGAAGGCGCCATCTGTCGGATTTCTGGTATTCGATCCTGCCGGATCTGCGGCGCTGGATGCGCACGGAGATCGGGGATGAAGCACAGATCCGGCAGTACCTTCCGCCGGATCTGCTCTTGCGGTTTGATCTGGATGCACAGGAGGGCATTCCGCGCTGCCGCATCACGGCGGTCTATGATACGGCGGAATACTGCCTGTCGGCTTCTGCGCCCGCCTCTGTGCCGGATGAGATCAGCCGCGATGCCATGCGTGAGGCGCAGACAGCAGAGCTGGTGCGCACCTGGCTGACGGAAACAGACGGCGAGGAATATGTCTGCACACCGCAGGAGGAAGCTGTGTACCGGTTCCTGCATGACGGCCTTGCAGCCATGCATGCCCTTGGAGAGGTGCGGGCGACGGATGCCTTCTCCCGGCTGCGGATCCACCGGCGGCTGCCGGTAAAGGTGGGCGTTTCGGTAGAAAGTCACCTTTTGCGGCTGGAGATCCTGTCGGATGACCTGACACAGGAGGAGCTGCTGGACATCATTCGGAGCTACCGGATGAAGAAGCAGTATCACCGCCTGAACAGCGGTACCTTCGTGGAGCTGGACGACCGGACAGAGGAGCTCAGCGAAATACTGGAAACGCTTCAGGTCGATGAAACAGCCTTCCTGCGCAATCATATCGAGGTTCCGGTGTACCGGGCACTGTATCTTGACAGAATGCTGGAGCGCTGTGAGGAGATGCGCGGCAGTACGGATACGCGGTATTCCGATCTGGTGCGGGCATTTCAGGACATCGGGGAGGCAGAGCTGGAAGTGCCGGAATCGCTGCGGAGCATTATGCGCAGCTACCAGTGCTACGGCCATAAGTGGATGCGGACATTGGCAGCGGGGGGCTTCGGCGGCATCCTTGCGGATGATATGGGACTGGGCAAGACGCTGCAAATGATCTCGGTGCTGCTGGCTGTGAAGGAGAACGGTACACAGGGAACGAGCATCATCATCTGTCCTTCCTCGCTGGTCTATAACTGGATCGCGGAGCTCGAACGCTTTGCACCCGCGCTGCATGCGTGTGCCGTTGCCGGAACGCCGGCAGAGCGTGCCGCTTTGATCGCACAGGCGTCCGGCTGGGATGTGCTGGTCACCTCCTATGACCTGCTCAAGCGGGACATCCATCTGTATGAGGAAACGCCTTTTCTGTATGAGGTGCTTGACGAGGCGCAATATATCAAGAACCGCACGACCGATGCCGCCAAGGCGGTCAAGCTGCTTCGGAGCATGCACCGCTTTGCCCTGACGGGAACGCCCATTGAGAACCGGCTCAGCGAGCTGTGGAGCATTTTTGATTTCCTGATGCCCGGATTTCTCTATGATTATCCGACCTTCCGGCGGGAGCTGGATGTGCCGATCACGCACGACCGGAATCCGCAGGCGATCGAACGGCTGCGGCGCATGACAGCGCCGTTCATTCTGCGGCGGCTGAAAACGGATGTGCTGCAGGATCTTCCCGAAAAGCTGGAGGAGGTGCGCTATGCACGCTTTGAAAGCGACCAGCAGCATGTCTATGACGGCGAGGTCATTCGTTTGCGTGAGCTGCTGCATGGCACAGATCCGCAGGACAAGATCCGGGTGCTTGCGGAGCTGACCAGGATCCGGCTGATCTGCTGTGATCCGGGACTGGTGTTTGAAGGCTATCAGGGCGGCTCCGCCAAGCGCGAGGCATGTCTGGAGCTGATCCGCAGCGCCATGGAAGGCGGCCACCGGATCCTGGTGTTTTCTTCCTTCACCTCGATGCTTGCGCTTCTGGAGCAGGATCTGACGGCGGCAGGGATCGGGTATTACAAAATCATCGGTGACACCCCCAAGCGGGAAAGGCTCCGGCTTGTCAACCTGTTCAATGAAGGGGATGTGCCGGTATTCCTGATCTCCATTCGCACCGGCGGCAACGGCCTGAATCTGACGGGCGCAGACGTGGTCATCCACTATGACCCGTGGTGGAGCGCGGCCGTGGAAGAACAGGCCAGTGACCGGGCGCACCGGATGGGACAGAAACGAACCGTCACGGTCTACCGGCTGATCGCATCGGGAACGCTTGAAGAACGCATCCGGCAGCTCCAGGAGCGCAAGCTCAGCATGGCACAGCCCTTCCTGGGCGGGGAATCGGAGCTGTTCTCCTCCCTGACCCGCGAGGAGCTGCTCGGGATCCTCGGCGGATGAGGACTTCCGGATGATGAGAAAGCATTAAAAGAGAAAAAACATAAAAATCCCCATTCTCCGGCTTTTTGGAGAATGGGGATCGGCATTGCAGCGTTCCCGAGGTGATTCGAACACCCGACCTACCGCTTAGGAGGCGGTCGCTCTATCCAGCTGAGCTACGGAAACATCTTTTATATTATACCACATTTCAACTGAAAAAGCAAGAGGAAAAACAGAAATTGCAGCAGATGCGGCAGAGAAGCGTTAATCTGTCAAATTATTCTTGCATTATCGGGCGATCCGTGTTATAATAGTAATATTCCCAGAAAGGAGTGAACTGCTTGAACTACACCACGACCTCTCTCGGGGACGGCATTTCGCTGATCTCCGTGCAGGAACCGAAATTCAAGACCAATACACTGGCCGTACAGCTTCTCGTGCCGATCGTACCGGAGAAGAATGCGGCCTATTCGCTGGCGTTTGCCATGCTGTCGGCTTCGTGCCGGCGCTATCCGGATAATATTGCCATGACGGTGTGCCTTGACGATCTCTATGGCGGCACCCTTGGCACCAGTACGGGTGCCAACGGCACTGTCATGACGCTGATGATGTACGGAAGCGTGATCGCTGACCGCTTTGCCCTGCAGGGAGAGCCTCTGCTGGATGGCATGACGGATCTGCTGCTGGAATGCCTGTTTGAACCGAATGCAGAGAACGGCGCTTTCAATGCAAGCGAATTCGCCATCCAGAAGAAGGAGCTGCTCGACACCATCCAGGCCGAGATCAACAATAAACGCGGCTACGCCATGACCCGCGCTGCCCAGACCATTTTTGAAGCGGAGCCGGATGCCTATCCGTCCTACGGTGTCCGCGAGGATGCCGAGGCGCTGACCCCGGAGAATGTATTTGCAGCCTATCAGGAGCTGCTGCGCATCAGTACGATCCGCATTTATTTCGTAGGCCCCGAGCCTGTTCCGGCATTGGAGCCGCGTTTGCGAGAGGCTTTCTCCGTGCTGACAGACCGTGCGCCGCTGCCGCTTGTCTTCAAGAGCGCCAGCCGCATCAAGCCCGAAACCGCCCGCATCACCGAACCGATGGATGTGGTGCAGTCCAAGCTCGTCATGGCCTTCAAGTATGAGGAGCAGGATTCCTATGCCGTGCGCATGTTCAATGTCATGTTCGGTGCGGCACCCTATTCGATGCTCTTCATGAATGTCCGTGAAAAGCAGAGTCTTTGCTATTATTGTGTCAGCCGCGCCAGATCCCTGCGGAATACGGTGATTGTGGACAGCGGCGTGGAGCTGGCCAATGCGGAGCGCACCCATGCAGCCGTGCTTGAACAGCTCGAAGCATTCCGCCGCGGAGAATTCCCGGACGAGCTGCTGGAAAATGCCAAGCGCAGCATGGCCGATGCGCTTCACGGCATCGGAGATTCGCCGTTTTCGTGCATCATGGAGGCGTATGAGCGCTTCTACAGCGGAGATGACCGGGAGCCGGAGGAACGCATCCGCCGTTTCATGGAGGTCACCCGCGAGGATGTGATCGCCGTGGCACAGGCGCTTCGGGAGGATACCGTCTATCTGATGCAGCAGGAGGAGGGAACAGAGCATGAGGAACACTGAGATCATCCGCAGTGAACAGACCGACGACAGCTGCCTCTACTGCAAGCATCCGTCCGGACTGGATATTTATATCAAGGAAATGGAGGGCTTTAATTCCGCATTTGCCCTTTTTGCGACAAAATACGGCTCGATCAACACCCGCTTCCGCCTGCGCGGCGAGGCGGACTATGCCGAGGTGCCGGAGGGCATCGCGCATTTCCTGGAGCACAAGCTCTTTGAGAATGAGGACTGTGATGCATTTGAGCAGTATGCCCGCACCGGTGCCAATGCCAATGCATTCACCTCGTTCGACCAGACGGCCTATCTCTTCGGATGCTCCGAGCATTTCAATGATTCCCTGCGGATCCTGCTCAATACCGTGCAGAATCCCTATTTCACGCAGGAAACCGTGGACAAGGAACAGGGGATCATTGCACAGGAGATCCGCATGAATGACGATAATCCCGGCTGGCGGGTATTCTTCGGAATGCTGCGTGCCATGTTCCACAATCATCCGGTGCGCATTGATATTGCCGGAACGGTCGAGAGCATCCGCGAAATTGATGCGGATCTTCTGTACCGCTGCTACAATACCTTCTACAACCTCCATAATATGACCCTGTGCATCGCCGGAAATGTCCGTGCGGAGGAGGCGCTTGCCGTCTGCGACGAGCTGCTCAGGCCATGCGAGGATCAGGGACTGGAACAGCTTTACGCCGAAGAACCGGAAGACATCGTGACAGCGTTCACAGAGGAGCATATGCCGGTCGGTACGCCGCTGTTCAATTTCGGCTTCAAGCTGCGCCCGCGCGAGGGCAGGGAAGCGGTGCGCACGGCGCTGGTTTCCTCCATGCTGCTGGAAACGCTGCTCGGTGCAAGCTCTCCCTTTTATAATGATGCGCTGCATGAAGGGCTGCTCAATTCGGAATTCGATGTGGATGCGCCTTTCTACGGTGACGGCTACTTTGTCGTGAGCTGCGGCGGCGAGACAGCACAGCCGGAGCTGGTGCGTGACCGCATTCTGCAGGTGCTGGAGACGGCAAAGCGCGAGGGCTTTGACCGCGAGACCTTTGAACGGCTCAAGAAGGTGCGTTACGGCGACCTGATCCGTTCCTCCAACAATGTCGAGGCAAGTGCGAACGGCATGATGCGCTCCTGGATGCGCGGTATCGGCATTTTTGACGATGCACAGCTTCTGGCATCCGTGACCTATGAGGACGCGATGCAGCTGCTGCGTGAGGAGCTTGATCCGCAGCGTGCTGTTCTCTCCGTGATCCGGTAAGGGGGCGCAGTATGGAAACATTAACAGAACTTGGCTATACCAATCTGGATGCGGATGAGATCGTCTTCCCGTATCTGGGCATTGATGTGCATGTCAGTTCCACAGCCTTCACCATCGGCAATCTTGAGGTGCAGTGGTACGGCATCATCATCGTCATCGGCCTGCTGCTGGCGATGTTCATGGCCTTCCGCAATATGCGGCGTGTCGGGCTGGATTCCGACCGTGCCGTGGATGCGATCATCGGCGGCATCATCGGTGCCATGGCCGGCGCGCGGGCGTATTACGTCATTCTGAACTGGGAGGATTACCGCGGCGACATCAAGGCGATCCTCAACACCCGCGAGGGCGGTCTTGCCGTATTCGGCGGCCTGATCGGTGCGGTGATCGTCGGCGGCATCATCTGTAAGCTCCGCAAGGTGAAATTCCTGCCGATGATGGATCTGTGCGGTGTGGGCTTCCTCATCGGACAGGGCATCGGACGCTGGGGCAATTTCACGAACCAGGAGGCATTCGGCCGCAATACCAATTTCTTTCTCGGCATGAGCGGCGGTACTGTACAGCGCTGGATCGTCTATCATTCAGCCGATGCAACGACAGGCGGTGCGGTGCTCGATCCGGATGTCCCGGTGCATCCGTGCTTCCTGTATGAATCCATCTGGTGTCTGACCGGTGCGCTGCTGCTGTGGCTGACACTCAAAAAATGGCGAAAATTCGACGGACAGATCATTCTGATGTACATGGTCTGGTACGGATTCGGGCGCTTCTGGATCGAAGGGCTGCGCACAGACAGCCTGACGATCGGATCGCTGCGCGTATCGCAGGCATTGGCAGCCGTGATCTGCGTGGCATCGCTGGTGTTGCTTTTCGTGAATCTCTCCCACGTCAAGCGGATGGGACGCGATTACAAGCTGTATGTGGATACCGCTGAATCCAAGGCGCTTCTTGCTGAGGCAGACAAGCGTGCCGAGGAGGCTGCGGCGAAAAAACAGGCAAAGCAAAATCCCGATGCTCCGACGGAATCCGTCGTTGCAGAGGAAGCAGAGGAAGCATCTGAGCAGACGCAGGATGAAGCGGCGGATGCGGATCAGGATTCTGAATCAGAATAAGGAGGAACTACAAATGGCAAATCTTATCGACGGCAAGGCAGTCTCTGCCAAGGTCAAGGAGCAGGTGCGTCTGGAGACACAGGCGCTCATTGAAAAGCACGGCATCACGCCGGGGCTCGCAGTCGTGATCGTCGGGAATGACCCGGCATCGCGTGTGTATGTCAACAACAAGAAGAAGGCCTGTGAGGCAGTGGGCTTCAAGTCCTTCGAGTATGCGCTCCCGGAGGAGACCACGCAGGAGGAGCTGCTTGCACTGGTGGAAACACTCAACAACGATCCGAATGTCAACGGCATTCTGGTGCAGCTGCCTGTTCCGAAGCAGATCGACGACAAGGCCATTATCAATGCCATTGACCCGAAGAAGGATGTGGATGCCTTCCATCCGGAGAATGTCGGCCAGATCATGATCGGTGACTA
>CACZPI010000126.1 GCA_902783005.1 uncultured Ruminococcus sp.
GCTCCCTTCGACGCTGACAGGCGTGGGAAATTATGCATTCTATGCATGCACCTCCCTGAAGGAGATCACGGTGCCGTCAGGCTGCCGGACGATCGGGCAGTATGCATTCGGATATACCGACGGCACGGAGACCGGCGAGGACGGCAATCCGGTGCCGGTGAAGATCGAGGGATTCCGTCAGAAGGGCGGCGGCAGCTTTGACTGGCTGACGCTGGTGTGGATCATTGCCGGGATCATTGCCGCGGTGGTGATCGTCATTCTGCTGGTGCGCGTCATCCGGAAGAACCAGATGACACCCGAGGAGCAGGAGGCTGTGGCAGTCTCCGGCGAGGATGCCTATGAGGGAATCACGGAGGACGAGGAAGAGGAAAGCAAGTAGGAATCATGAGGGGACTCCCGGAAGGGAGCCCCTTTTTCAGTTGGAAACATACAGTTGTTACTTGACATTTCCCTGCCATCTATGGTATAATTTTGATAGCTATGTTTACAGCTAATCCAATTTTGTTCCCTGTCTGAGAAAACAGGGAAAACTGACATACGACATTTTTAGAAAGGGAGTAATTACCATGTCCAAAGACCCGAGAATCCTTGACCCCGAGATGGAATGTATGGATCCGCAGGAAAGACGCATCCTGCAGGGCAAGCGCCTGCGGGAGACCGTAGAGCATGAATACAATAACGTACCCTTCTACCGCGAGCGCATGGATGCCGCCGGCGTGACACCGGAGGATATTAACAGCATTGACGACATTGTTAAGCTGCCGTTCATGGAAAAGACCGACCTGCGCGATACCTTCCCCTTCGGCCTGTTTGCCGTGCCGAATGAGGAGATCGTCCGCATTCAGGGAAGCTCCGGCACCACCGGCAAGCCGATCGTTTCCGGCTATACCGCAGGCGATGTGGAGAACTGGACACGCATGGTCGCCCGCGCTATGGCCTCCATCGGCGCGGATAAGGACGATATTATACAGATCTGCTACGGCTACGGCCTGTTCACCGGCGGTCTCGGTGCCCACCAGGGTGCCACGGAGATCGGTGCCATGGTCGTGCCCATGAGCTCCGGCAATACCCAGCGGCAGATGATGATGATGGAGGAGCTTGGCTCGACCATCCTGTGCTGCACGCCGTCCTATGCCACCTACCTGGGCGAATCCATCGTGGACGCCGGCAAGCGCGACAAGATCCGCCTGCGTGCAGGCCTCTTCGGCGCGGAGCCCTGGACGGAGGCCATGCGCCAGCATATTGAGGAGCTCCTCGGCATTGATGCCCGCGACATCTACGGTCTGACCGAGATCGCAGGCCCCGGCGTTGCCTTTGAATGTCAGGAAAAGCACGGCGCCCATATCAACGAGGATCATGTCATTGCCGAGATCATCGACCCGGCGACCGGGAAGCAGCTTCCCTACGGCACACCGGGCGAGCTGGTATTCACCACCATCACCAAGAAGGGCATGCCCATGCTGCGCTACCGCACGCATGACATCTGCACCCTTCATCCGGAAAAGTGCGCCTGCGGCAGAACCACCGTCAGAATGGGACGCATCACCGGCAGAACGGATGACATGATCATTGTCCGCGGTGTCAATGTATTCCCGTCGCAGATCGAGACCGTGCTTGTCCGCACACCGGGCGTGGCACCGCATTACCAGCTCATTGTGGACAGAGTCAATAATTCCGATACCCTTGAGGTCAAGGTCGAAATGACCGAGGAGCTGTTCTCCCAGACCGATTCCCTCGGTGAGATGCAGAAGCTCCAGAAATACATCCAGAGCGAGATCAAGTCCGTGGTCGGCATCCTGACCAAGGTCACCATCACCGCACCCAAGTCCCTGCCGCGTTCCGAAGGCAAGGCCAAGCGTGTGATCGACAACCGGAAGCTGTAATGACGGTACGGGATTTTCTCCGGGGCAACCGGAAGCTCGGCAGATCCGATGCAAGCCCGTGGATGTGCATGTATATGGACGGACTGCCGCCCGTGACCCTCGTCAGCTACAATAAGATCACACCCGACGGCGAGGCGCTTTCCGACAGGGAGATCACCGCATGGCACATCAGCCATGACCAGCAGGATGTGGATGTGGTGGAATTCTGGGTGGAGCTTGCCGGGTAAACGACGTGACGCATGCTGTTCTCCATGAAAAGGTAGGTGAGCTGTATGAAACAAATGACTGCATTCGCAATGGCTGCCTGTATGCTCCTTTGCACCTCCTGCGGTGCGGTAAAAGCACCGGCAGAACATGCGGCCTTTCAGGAATTAACAGGGACGTACTTTGACACCAGTGACATTTCGCCGGACGGCACCTTTGAACAATTTGTCTGCGGCGGGACGGATGCAGAGGGCGAAAACAGCCTTGTGAAGCTGGTCTTTGACCAGTACCGCTCCCCGGACGGCGAGGTCTACGCCTTTGATGCAAAAGGACGGCTGTGCTATTACCGGAATGTGGACGATCTGTTCTACAACCGGATGCATGGCACCAAGCGCACACAGGAGGAAATGCAGGAGACCGCCGGAGAGATCCTGCAATGCTGCGGCCTGGATATGGCGGAATTCGAGACAACGAGTGAATCCTATTTCCCCGATACCGACGAATCGGCTGCCTACAGCCTCGGCCTGCGCAGAGTCCATTCCGAAGGGATCGCAGATGCGGTCATCCTGAAGCTGACGGATGACGGACAGCTTCGCTCCCTGAATATCAATTACAATGAGACCCCGGAGCCGACACCGGAGCAGAAGGCGTATTTTGCAGAGCAGCTCGATGCCTATACTGCCCGGAAGCAGGAGCAGTATGATCTGGTCGGTTATACCTATGAAACGATGTATTACCAGTATGAGGATAAGCTGTACGCATCGTATACCTTTACATTTGCAGAGGCTCCGGCAGAGGAGCCGGCATATTTCACCGATGAGGTCACATTCATGACACAGGCCGGATAAGCAGATTCATTCCGGACTACAGAAGGAGGGAGATCCCCTTGAGCGAACAGGTACAGGAATATAAATGCCCGAACTGCGGCGCACAGCTGCGGTTCCATCCGAAGAAGCAGGGCTTTGTCTGCGAATTCTGCGACAGCTTCTTCACGCAGGAGGAATGCAAGGCCGCCAATGAGCAGATGCAGCAGCAGGCGCAGGAGAATGCCCCGAAGCAGGACGAATTTGCAGAGGGCAACAATCTCTATAGCTGCCCGTCGTGCGGCGCGGAGCTCATCACCGATCAGAATACCGCCGCGACCGAATGCATCTACTGCCACAATCCCGTGGTGCTCAAAGGCCGCTTATCCGGCGAGTACCGCCCTTCCAAGGTCATTCCCTTCAAAATTTCCAAGGAGGACGCGCACGGCATTTTCCATAACTGGTGCAAGGCGCGGAAATTCCTTCCGAAATCCTTCATGACCGAAAGCCAGCTCACCCATATGGCGGGCGTGTATGTCCCCTTCTGGGTCGCCAACTGCAATGTTCACGGCACCATGAAGGCCGTCTGCAAGAAAAGCCGTACCTGGATTTCCGGCGGCTACAGCTGCACGGAAACCCAGGAATTCGATGTATTCCGTGACGCCGGCATTCGCTTCGACGGCATTCCCGCCGACGGTGCCAGCAAGATCGAGGATGCGCTCATGGAGGCCATTGAGCCGTTTGAATACCATGAGTCCAAGGATTTTGAAATGTCCTACCTCTCCGGCTTCCTGTCGGATAAGTACGATGTCAACCGCTCCCAGGTATTCCCCCGCATCCGCAACCGTGCCGTCAGCGGATCGGATCAGCTTCTGCGTTCCTCCATGGTCGGCTACGATTCCGTGCGCGTGACCGTTTCGGATATGCAGGTGCTTAAAACCGACTGGCAGTACATGCTCCTGCCGGTGTGGTTCATGAATTACCAGTACCAGGGGAAGACCTATTCCTTCGCCATCAACGGCCAGACCGGCAAGCAGGCGGGTACGCCCCCGCTTGACACCGGCAAGCTCTTCGGCGTATGTGTGCTGATCGCGGCAGCCTGTGCGGCAGTCGCATTTCTGGGAGGGGTGATGCTGCTGTGAGACGGAATATCGCAGTCTTTCTGACGATCCTGCTGTGCATGCTGCCGCTTCTGTGCAGCATTCCCGCATCTGCCGGGAGCAAATCCGAGATTTTGCTTTACGACGAGGGCAGCCGCCTGAGTGCGGAAGAAACAACGCAGCTCGAGAACCGCATGCAGCAGGCAGCGGATTACACGGGGCTGAACATCGGCATTGTCCTGGGAACGCAGTCCCGGTCGGACACCACCATCGAAGCGGCGGTGAAATCCACCTACACCGAGACATTCGGCAATGATTCGGACGGCCTGGTCTATTACATGGATCTCAAGGGCTATGAAGCCTATGACTACATTGCTACCCGCGGCCTGGCGATGTTCTATGTCACGAATGATGTCGTATACAACCGCCTCGACCAGATTTATGAAGCGCTCGACAGCTACCTTGTTCCGGCAGGATCGGAGGATGTGTTCGGTGCTTCCATGGCATTCTGTGAGCAGGTGGAAAAGTGCTATGATGCAGGGATCCCGGAGCATTTCTATGTGTATGACGATGTCAACCGGGAATATTACCACATAGAAGGCGATCAGATGATCGCGACAGCCGGCAAGCCCTGGAAGGACTGGGGTGCCATTGCGGCTGTGACGATGTTCGGCGGTGTGATCGGACTGCTCGCAGCGCTCATCACCTTCGGCGCTGTCAAGGCGCATTATAAATTCAAGTATGAGCTGTCTCCCACCACCTATGTCAACCGCAAGGAGGTACAGGTGAACCAGCAATATGACCGCTTCGTGCGCAAGAACGTCACCCGCGTCCCGCTCAATTCCGACAGCGGGGGCGGACGCAGCGGCGGAGGAGGCGGCGGCGGATTCTCCTCCGGCGGCTTCGGCGGCGGCGGCCATCACCGCTGAGCAGACACGCACACAGGCGTGCTGCGGTCGGGAATTTCCTGCCCGCGCTCCGGACGAAAACAGTGGCAAACAGAATTGGGTGCAGGGGTGAAGCCCCTGCACCTTCAATCAAGCTCCTCCGGGAATGGGGGGAAGAAAGGATGTCCTATGATCCGTCTTGACAAGCTCCTGGCCAACAGAACCACCTGGTCACGCAGCGAGGTGAAAAATCTCCTCCGGCAGGGTGCCGTGCAGGTGGACGGCATTCCCGAACGCGACGGCGCCAGGAAGGTCGATCCGGATGCGCAGCAGATCACCTGCCAGGGAAAGCCCCTGCCGGGCGGTGCGCATCTGTATTACATCGTGAACAAGCCGCAGGGCTTCATCTGCGCGACGGAGGACAGAACGCACCGCATTGTCACGGAGCTGCTTCCCCCGGAGCTGCGCACGAAAGGGCTCTTCCCCGCCGGCAGGCTCGATGCCGATTCCACCGGAATGGTGCTGCTGACCGATGACGGCGATCTTGCACACCGGATGCTTGCCCCGAAAAGCCATGTCCCGAAATTCTACCTCATCGGCCTTGCCCGGAAATGGGAGGACGGCTATGCGGATGCACTTGCCGCCGGGATCACACTTTCCGACGGGACTGTCTGCCTTCCGGCCGAAGCACAGCCCCTCGATGTCCCCGGAAACGATGCCGTCATCTGCCTGCATGAAGGCCGCTACCACCAGGTCAAGCGCATGATGGCAGCCCTCGGAAACCATGTGGAATCTCTCCACCGGGTGGCGATCGGAGGCCTGATTTTACCCCCGGATCTGCCCTCCGGAGGGTGTTTAGAGGTTTTGAACAAAGATGTTGAAAATCTGTTGAAATCGCAGAAAATCGCGGTTGTTGTTAGTCGAATACTGACAAACTTTTCGTCATATTCGATAAATGCGGGCAGATAACTTTAGGTAATTAGCGACTTGAAAAAAGATTCAATATTTGGTATGATAGTAATGGACAGATGTGCAGAAGGTGTACAGGTATGTCCGGTGGAGTATGACACCGGGGATGAATGCGCTGCATATATCTGCACGATCAGCAAGCGTCTTATTTCATTTGCAAAAAAATTAAGTAAACGGAGGATTGAAATAAATGGCTGGTTTATCACTCAGAGGCATTTATAAGAAGTACCCGGGCGGCTTCGTTGCTGTTACGGATGTAAACCTCGAAATCAGAGATAAGGAGTTCATCATTCTGGTAGGACCTTCCGGCTGCGGTAAGTCTACCACCCTGCGTATGATCGCAGGTCTGGAGGAGATCTCCCAGGGTGAGCTGTACATCGGTGACCGTCTGGTCAACGATATTGCTCCGAAGGACAGAGACATTGCGATGGTATTCCAGAACTACGCTCTGTACCCGCATATGACCGTATTTGAGAACATGGCATTCGGCCTGAAGCTCCGCAAGGTTCCGAAGGATGAGATCGCCCGCAAGGTAGAAGAGGCTGCAAGAATCCTCGACCTGTCCCACCTGCTCGACAGAAAGCCGAAGGCGATGTCCGGCGGTCAGAGACAGCGTGTTGCCCTCGGCCGTGCAATCGTTCGTTCTCCGAAGGTCTTCCTGCTCGACGAGCCGCTGTCGAACCTCGACGCAAAGCTCCGTGCGCAGATGAGAACCGAGATCTCCAAGCTCCACAAGAAGCTCGGTACCACGTTCATTTATGTAACGCATGACCAGACCGAGGCTATGACCATGGGTGACCGTATCGTTGTTATGAAGGACGGCTTCATCCAGCAGGTAGATACCCCGCAGACGCTGTACGAGCAGCCGTGCAACAAGTTCGTAGCAGGCTTCCTCGGCTCTCCGCAGATGAACTTCATCGATGCTGTTCTCAAGAAGAACGACAGCGGTCAGTACTATGTAGAATTCGGTTCCGAGGACACCAAGGCTTCCAGAGGTACCAAGTACGAGATCATCATTCCGGAGTCCAAGGCCATCA
>CACZPI010000127.1 GCA_902783005.1 uncultured Ruminococcus sp.
TGACCTTTTTCAAGGTGTCGATCTTCTCCTGATGCTCCTCATGTGTACCGTGGGAGAAATTCAGCCTCGCTACATTCATTCCTGCCAGACACATCTCCCTGAGTACATCTTCCTGCTCACTTGCCGGACCTATCGTGCAGATGATTTTAGTCTTTCTCATGCTCATCCTCCTCACTCTCGTCCTTCTTTTTAGCAGGATGATTCATGTCTCTTGAAATGAAAAAGTCGATGGCGAGCATTCCGACCAGTCCTAAAACACATAAAGCTACCATTACTATCTTTAACATATACTATGCCTCCGTCATATTGTTATTTGAGTTTTATTCCTTTCACAATATACGGAGAAATGTTTTTGCGCCCATCCTGGTCATGAATATATTTTATGATTGACTTCTGACTGTAATTAGCTCCGCTTCTGAGCAGTAATGCTGAAGTCAGGAGGAACAGCGAGATTTGTAAAAGAACCAGACCGCCATTAAAATAAATATTGAATGGCTGTGGTCTGTCAAATCGTCTTGCGGAGTGTACATTCGTTATCCTCGATTGACTGATTGGGAGAAGTTCTTCTGCGTAAGCAGCAACAGGAAGGGATAGTATATTATTGGTCACTATCCTTGTATCAGGATATAGCGATCCGGATCGTGAGCCGTCAGCTCCCCTGATGTTGTTGCTGGTAAGGAACAGAGGAAGAACGGATAATGCGATCAGCAGGGAAAATACCCTCATGAAATGCTTCGTTTGTTTCATCTTCTCCCTCCTTTAAAATAGATAGTAATTGGTAGAGTTCTTGGTTTTTAAGAACAGTTTTATTATATCACACACACAGGAAAAAGTCAATGAAACCAAAAGGCAAGCTGGTGGTCAGCTTGCCTTGTTGTATTTATAGCAAAATCGTCTGTTTATCGCACTTTTCGATTGTTCGTAAGGTGTTCGGGTAGGATCTCCATCTTAAAAGACTTATGACACATGCGCATTCATTCCGGCATCGTATGCATGGTACAAAGAGCAAAGAAATCAGTTTTTTTGCAAGCCCTCTGATTCTGCTTTTCTGTTTTATCATACACACCGCCCATAGCGGGAACATGTAGATAGTTTTATTATACCACATGATCCGTCATTTTGCAATATGTATTGTACAACTTACCCACGATATTCCAGGGAAGTTGATTTATATTATTCAGTTTCTCCACCATTTCTGCAAAAAATGAGTTGCTAAAATATTGATAATTTGATAATATATAATTGTGAACATTTGATAATTACTCTATCAAGGAGGTCTTGCATATGAAACGTTTTCTGTCTGCGGCATGTACCGCTCTGGTTTCTGCGGCAATGATGCTGAGTGCTTCAGCCATCACAGGCTATGCAGATAATCCGATCGTTCAGTCCGTTTATACTTCTGATCCTGCGCCGATGGTCTATGGAGATACCTTGTATGTCTACACCGGCCACGATGCAGATGGCGCAACGAATTTTGTGATGCCGGATTGGAAGTGCTACTCCACCACGGATCTCCAGAACTGGACAGATCATGGAACGATCCTTGCGGATACAGATTTCAAATGGGCGCAGAAGGACACGGCATGGGCGGCGCAGGTCGTTGAGCGAAACGGGAAATTCTACATGTATGTGACACTTGTTCCTGAAGCAACCGGCGGACGCGCCATTGGTGTCGCTGTATCCGATTCGCCCACAGGCCCCTTCAAGGATGCCATCGGAGAACCGCTTTGCGGGCCGAACTGGGATTTTATTGATCCGACTGTTTTCATTGATAAGGACGGGCAGGCGTATCTGTATTTCGGCAATCCCAGACTGTATTGCGTCAAGCTGAATGAGGATATGGTCTCCTATTCCGGAGATATGGTCAAGATGGATATGAATACCGATGCATTCGGAGTGAAGGGAGACGGCACCACGTATACAGAAGGCCCGTGGTTCTATCGCCGCGGTGATCTGTATTATATGCTTTATGCAGCAAATGGCATTCCGGAGGACATCCGGTATTCGACCTCATCCTCTCCCATGGGGCCGTGGAAGTACCGCGGTGTCATCATGCCGAACCAGGGAACGAGCTTCACAAATCATTGCGGTGTCGTGGACTTCAAGGGAAAATCCTATTTCTGCTACCATAACGGTGCCCTTCCGGGTGGAGGCGGCTTCCAGCGGTCAGTATGCATCGAGGAATTTGCCTACAATCCCGACGGCACATTCCCGGAGATCAATATGACGAAATCCGGCCCTGCGCAGATTCAGCCGCTTGATCCCTTCGTCCGCAATGAAGCGGAGACCATCTGCTGGGAGGAAGGCATCGAGACGGAAGCCTGTGAAGCCGGCGGACGCAATATCGCCAATATTGAAAACGGTGATTATGTCAAGGTCAGAGGGGTTGATTTCGGTTCCGGTGCCAACGGCTTCACAGCCAGTGTTGCTTCCGCAACTTCCGGCGGCACCATTGAGATTCGCCTTGACAGCAAGACCGGTACAAAGATCGGTTCGGTATCGGTACCCGGTACTGACGGCTGGCAGAAATGGGAGGAAGTTTCCTGTGATGTCTCTGGTGCAGAGGGTGAGCATGATCTGTACTTCGTCTTCACCGGTGACTCCGGATTCCTGTTCAATATGGACTGGTGGCAGTTCTCCGGTGCAGGCAGCACAACCGCTCCTGATGAAAACGGCTATTTCTTCCATAGTACCTTTGAGAAATCCGCTGACAGCTGGGAGGGAAGAGGTGCCGCCAAGGCAGCAGTCGCAGACCAGACGGCATTTGAGGGAACAAAATCTCTCTATGTGTCCGGACGCGACGCTTCCTGGAACGGTACCATCCGCACACTCGGCAGAGCATTTGAAGCAGGCGAAAGCTACAGCTTCAGTGCAAATGTGATGTATCCGACCGGCGGTGAGACCGACACCTTCTTTATGAAGCTTGAATACAAGGACGCATCCGGCGAGACACAATATGACAGCATTGCTGAGGGCACCGCCGTCAAGGGCGAATGGGCACAGCTCACCAATACAAGCTATACCATTCCTGCCGGGGCAACGAATGCAAGGATCTACATTGAGACCGAGAGCAGCAAGAACAGCTTTTATGTAGACGATGTGATCGGTGCCGTTGAAGGAACGGTAATCAAGGGCGCCGGAGCTGCCCGCAGACTGCTGCGGGGTGATACCACCTGTGACGGCATCATTGATATTTGCGATCTTGCACTTGCAAAGCACGGTTTGTTCAAGGGCTTTACAGATACGCTTGCCGAGAAGGCAGCGGATGTTGACCAGAGCGGTACCGTGGAGCTGACCGATGTGATCGCGCTCCAGAAATTCCTGCTGAAACAGATCACGGAATTCCCGCAGGCAGAGATCATTGTCCCCACTCAGGAGCATATGAGTATGGAAGAATACACAGCAAAATGCAGCGCACTTATGCAGAATAAGGAACCCGAGGCGGAGCGTTCTGAAAAGCCCGGAACCGCTTACGGAACCGTAAAAAAAGTCAGCTATTACTCGACCACCTGCAAAAAGAACCGCAATTTCAACATTCTGCTTCCGGCCGGCTATTCCGAGGATAAGCAGTATCCGGTCCTGTATGCAATGCACGGGTATTACCAGAATGAGGATACGCTCATTGATGAGGGTGACGAGACCATGCGAACCCGCCAGATCATCGGCAATGCCATTGCAGCAGGTGAGGCGGAGGATATGATCGTGGTATTCCCGTATATCTACGCAAGCGAGACACAGAATGCCGCGAACGGCATGGATGCGGCAAACAATGCGGCCTATGACAACTTCATCAACGATCTGAAAACGGATCTCATGCCTTTCATTGAATCGCACTATTCCGTCAAGACCGGCAAGGACAATACCGCGATCACCGGATTCTCTATGGGCGGCAGAGAATCGCTGTACATCGGCATGAAATGCCCGGATCTGTTCGGCTATGTCGGTGCGATCTGCCCGGCACCGGGAGTTACTTCCGAGCTGATTTCTCCGGCGGATTTCAAGTGGACAGGAGAATCCCCCTATCTGCTTCTGCTGACAGCCGGCTCCAATGATACTGTCGTGTATTCCACACCCTCCGGCTATCACGATACATTGACAAAGAATGGGGTACCGCATATCTGGCATTATGTTGACGGCGGTTATCACGGCGGCAACAGCATCCGCGCACATCTGTACAACTTCAGCCGGTTTATCTTCAAAAACTAATGTGTCAGAGAAATCCCTCCGGAAAAATGAAATGCATCCGGAGGGATTCTTTTTTATCCAATGACAATGAATTCTCCGGAAACATATCCGGTCATTCCGTTCCATGTGACCACATACCATCCGTTCACGCTGCCGAATACCGCGACCTCTGCCCCATTCGGAATCGAAGCAATGACACCTGCACGGATACTCGGATAGCTGCGCAGATTGAGATTGCTCCCGTCCGTGACAACAATGCCCCGCACAACTGCCACGGGCGTCACAAACGGGATCCCGAAGTAGTCGCAAAGTGACTCGACCAGATTCGCAGCAATTGGAGTCAGGTTATCCCGGATCCATTGTGCATCTGCTTCGTTGTCATGATACCCGATCTCTGCAAGTACGGCGACTGCCCGGGTGCGGTTCACCTCCGCAAGCGTGGTGGTTGGTAGGGCTGTCACTCGCTCCGGCAGGGGATAGATCGACTTGAAATCATTGGCAATGGTAATAGCAAGCTTCTCACTTGCATAGCTGTACGGGGAATAGTATACGTCGATCCCCCGAAGCTGCCCGGCCAGCGCCTCCGGTGCGGCGTTGGAATGCAGAGCCAGGTGAACGTCATAATCATCTGCATTAGAATCTGCGATCGCTCCGGTCACATTTCTGTCCGGATCATTCCGGACATATCGAATCCCGCTTGCACGCAGATAGGGAAGCATCCGGTCAGCGAGCAGGTTCATGTACTCCTCCTCGGTGCCGCCGCCGTTATAGGGATTCCATTCCTGCGTGGAAGGGCTCAGAAATATCTTTGGCATACATTTTTCTCCTCTCTCTGGAATGTATACCGCAGTATATGCCGGAATCTGTATCCATGACAATGCCTCCCCTGTGATGAGCAGGGGAGGCGAATTGCTTACAGATTTCCGTATACGATGTTCCGCATGAGCTTGGCCTGCGGAGAGGTACCAGCACAGGCCACCTGGATCCAGAAGAAGATGACGAGCTGCTCGGCGGGATCCACACAGAAATAGGTTCCTGTCCAGCCGTCCCAGCCGAACTCACCGAGATTTGCGATGGTACCGGCACCTGCACGATCCGTCAGCACGCGCACCAGCGTACCGTAATCATATCCCCGCAGGGAATCCCAGTCCTGATCGGCGCGGAATTGTGCGCCGCCGACCTGGGGTGTCCGGATGTAGGACAGTGCCTTTTCAGAAATGATCCGGACGCCATCCTTGGAAATGCCGCCCAGTGCCAGGGCATTGGCAAATTTCGCATAATCACCGATGGTGGAGGTCAGTCCCGCACCACCCGAAATGAATGCGGGCTTTGTCAGGTAGTCATTCAAACCGAGATGGCATTTTTCATCACGAACCAGCTCCTTGCCGATCCATTCATAGGCACCTGCAAACCGGTTTTGCTTCTCCGGATGCACATAGAAATCGGTATCTGTCATGCCGAGGGGATCAAATATATTCTCAAACAGATAATCCCGGTAATCCATTCCGGTGATCTGCTGTACGATGCCGCCGAGAATATCCGCGGAGATACCATATTTCCAGTGTGTGCCGGGATCAAACTCAGCAGGGATCTTTGCGGCACGGCGGCAGAATTCGGCTGTGTCCACAGGATGATCTGTATTCCGGGCAGCCTCCATATCTCCAAAGAAGGAGGCCATGTCACACTCCGTTTTTGTCAGGCAGTTCGGATAGGGAAGTCCGGAGGTCATTGTCATTAAATCCTGCACGCGCAGCTCACGTTTTGGCTGACGCGGGATCCCATTCTCGTCATAGACCTGGAATTCCCGGAATTCCGGCAGGTACCAGCCAACGGGAAAATCCGGATGCAGAAGGCCGCGTTCGACCAGCTGCATCACAGCAACAGCCGTCACAGGCTTGGTCATGGAATAGATCCGGAAAATAGTATCGGCTGTCATCGGGCGGCCAGCCTCACGGTCGGCCATTCCGAACGAATTCTGGTACAGGCATTCACCCTTCCGGTATACAGCTGCATTGGCGCCGACATAGTTGCCGTTTTGCAGACCGTTTTCGATCATGGTATCAAGTAACTGCTTCATGGTATTCTCCTCATTTTTCATAATCATCTATCATAGGTAATGGCGTTCAGATCCACCTGTACTGCGCGTCCAAGGTGGAACGAATACAGGTACGCCTCTGTGATCGGCAGACCAAGAACCAATTCGCCTGCCATCTGATACAGCCCGAGCTGTAATGCATATTCCTCAACAAGGGGTGCCTCTGATTTCAGCGGCTGCTTGTTGATAATGGTATCCGTCTTATAGTCCACCAGAATCCAGTGGTCGCCTTCGCGGAACAGCAGATCCATGGTGCCGATCAGAACGCCGGCACTGTTCGCATACTGCATGGCGAGTCTGGCATCCGGCGGAAGCGGAAGCTCTCCGATGCGCACATGGAATTTCTTTTCTTTTTTGACTTCCGGAGACGCTTCGATCCGGCGATACAGGTCGCTGTCGAGAAATGTCCGGATCACAGGGATGGTAAGTGCTCCGGCTTCTGCCTCGTTCAGGTATCCTTCCCGCTTCAGCCGTTCCAGCTCCCCGGCAATGTCGGCTCTGGCAGCAGCAAAATTCATATACTGCATCATCTTGTGTGCAGCAGTACCGCGTGCGGCACCGGTCAGAACATCTGCCTTCCGGTTTCGCATAAATGCAGGCGTATCGGTCTGCAGCACAACTGCCTGATCGGGATGTGCCAGCTCCGTAACACTGTGTTTGGCGACAACATCTGTCAGCGGGGAAGTATACCGGAATCCAAGCTGATCGCGCATAGCTTTGATCAGGGCCGGATCTGCATTCACTTCTGTTTCTGCTTTTTCGGCATCTTTCTCAGTAGGTGCCTCGTACCTTGTCCATATCCGATAAGCTGCGATCGCAGATTCGGCAGGATCCGGAATCCCATCCTCCGGCCGGGTGCCGTTCAGGTATTCCTCTATGACGCGCAGATGCTCCTTTTCTGTAGGCGTTGCATAGAGAAAATACAGCAGCCAGTCCAGCATGGAGGTTGCTTTGCCTGCCAGCATTGCAGCCAGTTCAGGAGCAGCAGCCAATGCCGGTGCCGCATTCAGCGGTGATGCAGGATCATCCTTGCCCCTGGTATGCAGCACCGGGGGAAATACAAGGAACAATTGCTGCTGAGGCCGCGTCAATGCTACATACAGCAGGCGCAGCTCTTCACTGACCTGTTTCGTGATGCTGTCTGCATCCAGACAGGTAAATGCGGCATTATCTCCCTGCGTCATCGTAGCACGCCGCAGCAGTGTCATACCCAGCATTCCCTGTTCATCGGCACGGATCACATTGTCATTTTCCAGATGGAATTTCGCTTCCAGGTGTGCCACGAACACAAACGGGAATTGCAGACCCTTTGATTTATGAATGGTCTTGATCTGTACAAAGCTGCTTTCCGGCTCGGATAATTTGACCTCGATTTTCTTCTTGGTCTCCATGATCCTGTCCAGATAGCGCAGCCATCCGCTCAGGCCGCTTTGCGATGTCAGATCTGCATGTGTCCGGTAGCTTTGCGCCTGCTGGCGAAATGCTTCCAGAAATGTCCTCCGCTGCGGCGCATCGTCATACAGGCTTTGCAGCGACAGCAGGTCGGTTTTGTCATAGATCGCCTGGATGCAGTCTTCAAGGGGCAGACGTTCTGCATCTGTACGCAATTCCTCAAGAAGTATCAGTACCTTCCGGCATCGTTCACGAAACGGAAGAAGCTCCTCCGGTAGCGGCTCCTGATCTTTCCCGGGGCCGTTGACAATTCTCTGCATCTGCAAATAAACGCGGCGTCGCTTTCCATAGATCCGCAGCTTAGCAAGATCATCTGCCGTAAATCCGAAAACAGGGGACAGCAGCATCGCCGCAAAGGGCGTATCCGCCATGGGATTGTCCAGCACCTGGAGAATATTCCGGATCTGATGTACTTCAGGACGTTCCACAAGATTGGTGTCCAGATCGCTGCGCACTGGGATTCCGCGTTTGCGTAGGGCTTCTTCAATCTGCGCACCGCCGTTTTTAATGACACTTCGCAGCAGAATGCAGAAATCCTTTGGAGCGCATTCCCGTTTTCCGCCCGGTGCATCGGCATCAATGACAATCACTTTATCATCAAGCATTTTCCGGATCGTATCTGCAATGACCTCCGCCTGAATATCCGCATATTCCGTAACAGATTTGTCCGGTGCCGGGAACAGCAATGTCGTTTTCGGCTGCATGGGAAGCTGTTCGTAGGACTCTGCGCCAAAATTGAGCTGTTCGTTTTCGTTATAGAAAACACCGCCGCAATTTTCGGTCATCAGTGTGCAGAACAGTGAATTGACAAAATTCAGAATTCCTCTGGCACTCCGGAAATTCTGGTTCAGGAAGATCACACCCATTTCATCTGACTTGCAGGATGCAAGGGGAACGCTCTCCTGTACGACACGGTGAAAATTCTCAGGATTCGCCTGCCGGAAGCAATAAATGGACTGCTTGAGATCGCCGACCAGAAATGCATTGGTGCCATACCGCATCTGTTTGCCGTCTATGATGCATCCGTGGGACAGCAGCTTGAAGATGCAGTCCTGCTTGTTATTGGAATCCTGATATTCATCTACCATGATGATCGAATGCTGTGCAGCAATCGTCTCTGCCAGATCCGAACGAATATAGTATCCGTCAGCCGTTCGCTGCGTCAGAAGATTCAGCGCCAGTTCTTCGCCGTCTGAGAAGGTCAGAACGTTCTGGCGCTGCTTTTCCGCAAACAATTCCTTCCGGAAATCGTTTGTCATTTCCAGCAGGAGCGGAATGATACGTTTCTGTAAGTCCTGGTCTTCCTCAATGTATGCCATCGGCGCCAGATACCGGCTGACCAGATTCTTATACATCACGCGGTAATTATCGCGGATGGATTTGAAGACCTGTTTGTTGACCGGATTGATATTGGTTCTGACAGTCGAAAAGTTCTTGAACTCCGCCACATGTTTCAAAGGATCCTGCCGAAGCACATCCATACCGGCCTGTTCGACATAGTGAAAATGCGCTTGCAGGACGTCATTGTCATCGTCCCAGAGTTCTTTGAACTTATCAGGCTTCTTGGCCGCCGCGTCAGGCAGCATGACCGCATAGGCGTAGTCGTGCGCCTGCTGTAGATACTGCATGACCTCCTGCATGCCTTCTGTGAACCGGGAATAAAGAAGCTTCGTGATTTTGTCCGTATCACAGCAAAGCTCTGCCGCTTGCTCCAGCCATTGCTCCGGAAACGGAACCGCGCCGAGATGATCGTCAATTTCCCGGATCATCTCTTCGATCTCACTGTCTGAACGGATGCAGCAGGCATTGTACAGATCTTCAAGATCCTCGCTCCGGCTGCTCCATTTCTGCATGATGACATCCATGGCCTTCTGGCGCAGGATCGCTTCCTGAGCCTCCTCTGCAATGGTAAACTGCGGAGATACGCCGCATCGTTCTGCATTCTCGCGGATCAGATCAAAGCAGAATGAGCTGATGGTGCAGATTTTTGCATGACTCAGAAGTGTACGCTGTTCAAGCAGCCAGTCAAGTGTAGCGTTGTCCTGATTCTTGCTGCATTGGGTGATCTGTTCATTCAGGCGATGCACCAGCTTGCGTTTCATCTGTGCAGCAGCATCATTGGTGAAGGTGACCACAATGATGGAATCGGCACGCACCTGCTGTTCACGGTCCTGTAGAATCCGTACCAGTCTTTCTACAAGCACGGCTGTTTTACCGCTGCCGGCCGCAGCAGAAACGATCAGACTCCGACCGGATGTGTTGATTGCAGCATCCTGCTGTGTTGTCCACTTCATTCGGCATCCTCCTCCGTTTCTTCTGCTTCTGCGGGGCCGAAGGCAAGCGCTGTTGCCTCGTCCCTCTGTGCCTTGTTCAGGTTAACGGCCTTCATAGTTGCCTTGCCGCACAGATCTGCATACGGACAATAGGTGCAGGCTGTACCTTTTCCGATGTGCAGGCAGGGATCCGCCCCGATCATTCCCTTATGGAGCGCCTCTGACATATCGCAGATCTTTTCCTCGACGAAGCCCTGTAAATGCTCCATTTGCAGCGGTGTCGCACTGAATACAGTCGCACTTCCCGGGTGCGCAAGCACGGGCTTCATTGCAGTCCGCAGCGACAGCTCCATGCTGTCTGCGGCATCCAGGTTGATCAGTCCCTTCATGCAGTAAAAGTCATCAAGCACTTCCTTGACCGGCCGGATCGTGCCGGTTCGTTTCTGAAAGGCTGAAGGCTGGCCGCTGGGCATATACAGCACGCCACCCGGCTTTGCCCCCTGATAGGCTCCGTTCTGCTCGAGCGCATACAGATAAATCAACATCTGCATGTCCAGCCCTTCACTGATCTTTTCGGTCATCAGGGATTTATTACCGGTTTTGTAATCGACTACGCGCATGAGCCTCGTTCCGTCATCCTGTATGCTCAGATCCACACGGTCAATTTTCCCTTCAATCAGGATCTTTCCATCCTGCAGCCGCATGGCAGGAAATCCGTTTCCGGCTTCGAGTCCGTCACGGATCTGCACCTCATAGCCCTGCGGAACGAATGCACCGTCCTGCAATGCAGTCTTCAGGTGCTCCAGAAGCTGCAGCACACTTTCTCCTGTTTTCCGATACTGAAACCGAAATCGCATGTCGCGCTGCATTGCATCGGAAAAATTCTGCGAAAAGAATTCCGCGGACAGCTTTTGTACACAGGCATTGATCTCGTCGATCGTCATGCCGGCAAGCACATCTGGTCGGTACTCGGCAAGCATTTTTTCCAGGCAATAGTGCGCAAAATTACCGATATTCTTCACGCCGAGCGTATTCTGTTCCGGCGTGTAAAGACGCAGCAGATACTGACAGAAATACTGGAAAGGACAGCTGTAGTATTTTTCGATCCCCGAAGCCGACAGCCGCAGGGGAGCCGGCAATAAAAGCTCCATGGTCTGTTCCGAGATCTGTTCAGGCTGATGGTCGGCCAGCGAGGAAATGCGTTCTACACGGGCAGCATAGACAGGATCCTCGGACAGCAGCTCCCGCATGGCAGCGGCAAGCTCACGCTTTGTCGGATCATTCAGGCAGCGTACAAACTGGTGGTAAACTGCCTCTTTTGTCCGGGTGTAAAAGGCCGGCGGCATCTGCGCCTGTTCCTGCATAAGCCAGGTATCCGGATCTTTCTCGTCAAATTGCGCCGGATCTGTGATCAGCAATCTGGCGATCTCATCCGTCACCGGAGAAGGCTGTGTCAGCTCATGGGCAGCATTGACCTGCGGCCAGGTCAGATAGAGTCTTTCCGAGGGAGCGGAGACGATCCTGGAAATGATCAGCAGTTCATCCGAATACAATTCCGGCAGCAAACGCGAGATCCGGATGTCCTTTTCATCAAGGAATCGCAGCTCCTCTTCCGAAAACATGCCGGAAGGAACAATTTCAGCAGGGTACACCCCGTCACACATTTCCGGAACAAAGACGATCTTCGGGTCATTCAGACGAGCCGTCTGTGCATCCACAATGCAGATTGTATCCAGTGTTTGCGGCGGTGTTGCAAAGCTGCTTCCACCCAGCAGGAGTGTGAAGGTATCCCGCAGCTTGGAAGGGGAAAGAATCTGATCCCCGCAGCATTGTACCACCGTATCCATGGTATCACAAAGAAGATTCCAGATGGTCACAAATTCCTTTTCTACCAGCTCCGGAAGCGTTTTCTCATTCTTCTCACGGATAAAGGCGGCTGTGTTCTTCTTCTTTTCCAGGAATCGGTAAACAGCAGTGCAAATTTCCTGAACCGATTTTTTCCGGCATGCCCTGCGCAGATCCGTCAGCTCGGAAATCAGCTTTGTCCGGAGCTTTTCCAGGATCTCACCGCCAAATTCCCCGGCGCGTCCTGCATTTTCAGAATCCTTCTCATAGAACGGTGTTTCCCAGTCCACCCCGTCAACACTCCAGGTAAAACAGTAATGCTCCAGCATAGAAACCGTAGAAGCAGAATAGCCTGCCAGAGGCGCCTTGAGATAATGCATCAGGTGTTCGGTATTCCAGGTGTCACCATCTGCAATGATCTCCAGCAGCATCAGAAACACACGCACAAGCTCCGTATGCAGCACGCCGCTTGCTCTTCCGATGTAGCAGGGAAGGTGATACCGCCGCATTGCCTGTTCAAATAGAGGTGCATATACATCCATATTTTTGACAGCAATGGAAATATCGCTGCATCTGAGGTCACTGTTTTCGGTCAGCAAACGCGCAATCTCAGCGCAGATATAGCTGACCTCATCTTCGGGCGCGGCCGCCTGGAACAGATGAACATGCCGCCCATATGCAGCAGAAGTGGCATCCTGCCGCAGAACGCCGGTGCTGACGGCTTTGAGATCAGCATGTGCGGAGCGGAGAAATTCCGGGCAGTATTCGACGGTGGCTTCTTTTCCGACCTTTTTGGTGATTTCCTTCATTTCCCGGAATGTCCGGTTTCCGCCGACAAAAATGCCGCTTGGCTTTTTCACCGGATCATCCGCACGAAGCGCAATGGTAACGCTTTCTGCCTGCCGGAGGATCACTTCCAGCATCTGATACTGGTCACCGGTAAAGCTGTCGAATTCATCAATGAAGACCTCTGCACCGGAAAACCAGTCCGCTGCATCTGCCAGTGCAGCGGCTTCCGTCAGATTGACCAGACTGTCAAATCGTCCGTGTTCCCGCAGAATACGATCATAGGCAAGGAGAATATGTCCCAGATCAGAGAGTTTATCCGAGAAGCGAGGATCTCTTGTGATGCCTTCGGATACAGCAATCAGTTTTTCGGAGGTTGATCCGGATTTTCGCAGCTTGGTAATCAGCGGATACAGAGAAGCTGTGAATTCCGGGGATCTGCTCCGATGGTATAATTGACGAAGCAGGCCTTCCTGCGCACAGCTCTGGACGGCATCGTACAGGTATACCAGCTTTTCCTGTTCGGAAGCATAGCTTTCACTTCTGGATGCCCGTCCGCATTGCAGCAGGATCTCCCTTGACAATGTGACAAAGCTATAGGTTTCAATACGGTTGAAATCCTTTGCTTTCAAAAAAGTATACAGTCTGTCTTCTGCTTCTGATGAAAACTGTTCCGGTGACAGGACGATCACGCGGGATCCCCTGGCTATGGAATCCCGGATCCTGCTGCGCATCCGGTACGATTTTCCGGTACCGCAGCTGCCAAGAATACATTGCAGCATCAAATCACCCTTTCTGGCATTTCTATTTATACTTATTATAGTGCTGTTTGAACGGGTTGTCAACAGAAAAAGCGGGACTTATGCTTTGATGAATCAATTCCGATACATTCAGACATCTACACCGGTGACAGTCAGTGTGTTTCCGGAGACTGTGAAATGAATGTCACATTCTGCAAATCGCATGCTGTATACTCGTTCTTCATCTTGCTGATAGGACGGACGCGGATCGTCCGCCAGGCAGGCCATAGCAGCTTCCCGCTTGTCTTCCGGAACAAGCTCCAGCAGGGGAGAAGGGAATTTGACTTCAAGCCGATAGTCCTTCTGTTCCTCCGCAAAGCTGCCTGTCGCCTCCGGCCGGCAGTCGGCATAAGGAATATACGGCTTAATATCGAGGATCGGAGTATTGTCCAGCAGGTCTACTCCGGAGACGATCAACACGGTGCCTTCCTTGGCAGAATGTTCGATCTTCTCGAGCTTCACGCAGGAAAGACCGATGGGATTCGGCCGGAAGGGGGAGCGTGTGGCAAATACACCAATCCGCTTGTTTCCGCCAAGCCGCGGAGGACGGACGGTCGGAGACCAGGAATCGCGGTGTGACTGCGAGAAATCGAACAACAGCCAGAGATGGCTGAATTCTTCTATACCCCGCAGCGCATCCGGATCCCGGAATTCCGGCTCGAATACGATTTTTCCCATAAGCGCGGGAACACGCCCGCTCTGCCGCGGAATCCCGAATTTATCGGAAAAATCAGTCCGGATATGTGCCACCGGACGAATCAGCAATGCATTCTCCATTCAGATTACCTCGGTTCTGTTTATCAGTTTACCTGAGCATAAAGCCCGAAATATAGTAAAAAATCCCGCATAGAAGTTATGCGGGATTCTGAAATATACAATGAGATATGTGGGATTTGAACCCACGACCCCACGCTTAAAAGGCGTGTGCTCTACCGACTGAGCTAATATCTCGTAACTATCATATTATACCACATCGGAGCCGGATTGTCAAGCGTTTTTCCAAAATATATCTGTTCCTAAATTGCAATAGCAACGTGCAGCATTTCACAGAAAATTTACAATCCAAGAGTATAACGAGCGCAAGAGGGTTTCAAAGTGCAGCATAGCTTTGGAGAGAGGGCGCAGCCCGAACGGAAA
>CACZPI010000128.1 GCA_902783005.1 uncultured Ruminococcus sp.
GCTTAATTCAGTATTGCGGGAGCCGGATTTGAACCGACGACCTTCGGGTTATGAGCCCGACGAGCTACCGAGCTGCTCCATCCCGCGATTTTGAGCACCTCAACGGTACTTATATAGTATAGCACAAAACAGCCAGATAGTCAATAGCCGGCAGGCACTTTCATCTAATTGCACAAAGAATGCGGCGAATCGTTCACAATTCAGTTGAGATTATCCACGAATTTTGTTGAAAAACAGGCACCATCCTGATCCGATGGTGCCTGCCGTTCTGTCATAGATGCTTATGCTTTCTCAGCATCGGCTTCTGCAGGAGTCTCCGCTTCTGCGGGTGCCTCTGCCTCAGCGGAGGCTGCTGCTGTCTCTTCTGCCTGTGTCTCCTCTGCCCGCTTCTTGCGGTTGGTCAGAATCAGGGACAGCAGGAAGGTGCCGCCGAAGTACAGCACAAATACAAGTGCTTCGAGAATCATCATCGGCTGGATCGAAGACTTGACTACGCTCTTGGTCGTGCTCAGGCCGGATGCGCTCGACGGTACATCTACCTGATAGGAATTCGCCAGCGATACAGTCTCATAATACTCATTTGCAGTCAGGTTGACCTTGTTGAGCATATCTACCACCTTGGCATTCAGGTCAGCCAGATCTGCATCGACCTTTGCTACCTTCTCCTGTGTCGCAGCGGTATTGCCCTTGAGCGTGTTGATCCGCTGCTGGTACATATTGATCTGAGAGGACTTGGTGGAAACGGTGTTCTGTGCGTCGATCTTCTGTGCGATCATCTTGTCGTACTGCTCAGAGGCCTGGGTGTACTGCGAGGTCTCCTGCATGTCGCCGTAAATGATGATCGTGTCCTTCTCATAGTTGGCAATGGACTCGTTGATGCTGTTGAGCTTTTCCTGTGCAACCGAACGCTCTCTGACGAGCTTTTCGATCTGATAATTGTAATAATCCAGCAGTGTATCCTTGTCCTTGGTGACGGTATTGACGGTCACATAGGAGGAAATGAGGTCCAGATCCACCGTGCGCAGCGTTCGGATGGCCTGATACAGGTCAGCAAACGAGAAGCCTGTCGAGGATGCACGGAACCGGCTGGTATCATCCTGCATCAGATTATAGACATAGCTTTCCAGCTCAGCCAGGTTGCTGTCGAATACCTCGACTGCCTGTGCATAATCGTAATTGGTGTAGTCCAGGGCGGTTACCGCATTACCGAGTGCCTCATTGAAGCCGTATCTGTCAAAGAAGTAATCCGTATACTTATTGAGCATCATGTTCAGGACTTCCGATGCGCGCTCCGGGCTGTAGCCGGTCTTGGAATAGTTGAAGGTGACCGTGTACTTCGTGGAGAAGTACGAGGTTTCCAGCAGGCGTTCACCGGCATTCAGGTTGCCCTGCTCATAAACGCTCTTGTAAACCGTGATCTTGTCGATCGCATCCGACGGGATAACACCGGTGATCGTGATGCCCTGACGGATATTCTCCAGGTTGTCCATCGACTCGCCCAGCTCTGCGAGCGCCGACTCAATGACCGCCGGAGACTTGAGGGTGTTCGGATCAAATGACGTTCCGTCCGGTGCAAGACCCTGCTCAATGCCGTCATAATTGAAGCTGACCAGTGCCGTCAGGTTCTTGTGCTGATCCGAAGCGGTCAGGATCGAGAATACCGGCACCAGAATCGCG
Source organism: uncultured Ruminococcus sp. (assembly GCA_902783005.1). Taxonomy (GTDB): domain Bacteria; phylum Bacillota; class Clostridia; order Oscillospirales; family Ruminococcaceae; genus UBA3855. The sequence goes on from CACZPI010000128.1 coordinate 1,678, forward strand.
ATCACAAGCGCCACCACGATCCAGAGCAGTACAAAGCGCTTGAGCTGCGCAACGAATGCGGAGAAGGAAATGACGATCTCCTCGCCCTTTTCCTCTTCATTTTTCAGCGTAATGTTCACATTCCGCTCGACCTGCTTCACTTCATTGGTTTCCTTCAGTTTTTGTTCCTTGTCCATGTTCATCCTCCAATACATCATTCTTGCATAGCCTTTGCATCAGCCTGCATCTATCCGGCGCACAGCGCGGCTATACGCCAAAACACGGGGGCTTTACGAACCTGTAAAGCTCCCCGGCCAATACCGTAATTACGAAGCAGCAATCAATTGCTCTTATTTTCTGCGGAAATCAGCTGTTTTTTCCGCCAAGCACATGCCGGATCGTCATAAAGATCAGCTTGATGTCCGTTGCCACAGAGCGCTCTCTCACATACTTGCGGTCCAGCTCGATCTGTGCTTCCTCATCCAGCTCGTTCTTGCCGCCTACCTGCCAGTAGCAGGAAAGACCCGGCTTGACCAGCAGTCTGTCTGCCGGCAGTGCAGCCTGCTCCTCAGGAATGAACGGTCTCGGGCCGATCACCGACATATCCCCCTTGAGAATATTGAACAGCTGCGGCAGCTCGTCGATCGAGGTCTTGCGCAGGAAGTGTCCGACGGAGGTGATCCGGGGATCATCCTTCATCTTGAAGGTCGCGCCCTTCGATTCATTCTGTGCCATCAGCGCCTCGCGGCGTGCATCCGCATCCTTATACATACTGCGGAACTTGTAGATCCGGAACTCCTTGCCATCCTTGCCGACGCGCATCTGCGAATAGAAGGGCGAACCGAAATCGTTTACGATAATTGCCGCAGCAGTACCGATCAGGAGCGGAGAAAGTACAATCAGTGCGCCTGCGGAGCAGACAACATCCCCGATCCGCTTGATACGGTCATAGAGCGGCTTTTCGGTCAGTGTGACAGTACCCGCAAGAATGCGGCGCTTGCGCAGCTCCTCGGCGGTATACATCCGGATGGCCGGCGGGATCATATCCTCCGCAGCATTTTCGTGCTGCCGTCCCACAGCGGATGCATATGTAGTCTGGTAGGCATGCTCACGCTCGGCAGGTGTCTGGTACAGCAGCACCGTTTTGCCGAAGGACGTATTGCTGACAGACTCTGCCGTGCTGTCGCCATGCGAAAAATACAGAAGATTAGCCAATTGTAATTCCCCCTCCAGACACAGCTTCTCTATCGTTTTTTCTGATCTTCTGTGCCTTGTCTGATGCTTTCCCGGAGCAGCTCCGGACAATTCCCGACTGATACCCTGTGGACCTGTTCCGGAAAACCGGCGGATCCGAATTTTACCCTGTTTCTATCCTATTTCTATCCTATTTCTATCCTGTTCTAACAGTTTTTACACACATCTCTCTGCGTTCAGAGATTCGGAGGTCTATACAGCTATTATACACTGTGGAAATGGCCTTGTCAATAGGGTTCCGGCGCTTTTCCGCCTTTTTTGTAGGATGTGTGAAAAACTGTTTCAAAATGGCTCTGCCTATTGGCACAATGACCGCATTCCGCGTTTTTTTGCCATATTCTGCATGTTTTTACAGAATGGACACGCTTTTCTCCGCTATACAATTTGTAAGCCCACGGGGTGTGTTCACTTAATCAACAACCGGGCGGGAAAAAGATTGGGATATTCATAATATATTTACAATTGTTCAGCTCCGTCAAAAAAGCCCCTCCTGCGATCCATGCAGAAGGGGCTGTACCTTGTTTACAGTGTCAGCAGGAAGCGGATCCATTTGCCCTGTTCGCAGGTCACCTGAATCCGGATCTTGTGGACATCCATGATGCTCTTGGCAATTGCAAGGCCGAGTCCGTAGCCGCTCTTGCCCTTGTTGTTGCGTGCCTTGTCGCCGCGGTAGAATCGTTCAAAGATCTTTTCCGTCTCATCCGGGCCGATCTCGCATCCGGTGTTGTAGAATTCGAGCACCGCATGGTCTCCGCGCTTGAGGAGCGTCACCTTGATGATACCGTTCTCATTGGAATACTTCAGCGCATTGTCAATGAAGATCGCACAAAGCTGCCGGATATGCTGCTCGCTGCCGTGATACATGACCTCCGGCTGCACATCCATTTCCAGAGACCTGTGCTTCTCAAATGCCGCGCTCTCGAAGGGCAGCGTTGTCGCCGCAACCGCCATCGACAGGTCGAAATCCTCGAAATTGTATTCCTGCGTGGCATTGTCCATCCGTGCAAGGCGCAGCAGATCCCCGACAAGCTGGTTCATGCGTCCGATCTGCTCCTGCATGTAGCCGAGCCATTTATTCTCCCCGACCTCATCCTGCAAAATATCCGCATTGGCGGTCAGCACCGCGATCGGGGTCTTCAGCTCATGTCCGGCATCCGAAACAAACTGCTTCTGTCTGGTGAATGCCTGCTGCACGGGCTTGGTGATCCAGCGCGATGCCACGATCAGAATGGCCAGCAGCACCGCCAGCATCAGCAGTCCGACAATGATCGTTGCGCGGAACAGATTATTCAGCAAGCCCTGATCGGAGGTCTTGTCGGTCGCAACGATCAATGTACCGTAGCTCTTGTCCGTCACATAGAATTGCAGCCATCCGTACATGCCCTCAGTGCGTTCCTTGGCAAGAATGCCCTCCATGATCTCGGTGGCTTCCTCATCGGTGTAATTCTCGGTATTGCGCAAGTCGATGAAATTCCCCTCGGAATCGACAAGGATCGCAAAATGGTCGAGAATAATGTCAATGTTCCACCGGTCGCGCATATCCCGCGGATCCCGGGGCTGTGCATTATTGCCGGTATAGCCGCTCTCACCGGGCTTCGGGGGCGGGGTGCCGCTCTCCTCCTCACTCGGCGGAGGGGGCGGTGTGGTGGTGGCCTCCGTCTCCTCCTGGGTCGTTTCCGGCTCCGTGGGAGGATCTGTTTCCGGTTCAGCCGGGGCATCCGTCACAGCAGGCTCCACAGGAAGCACGGCGGGTTCGGCAGGCTCGGCAGGCGGCTCTGTTGCCGGGGGATCAGTCTCCGGTGCGCGCGGCTCCGTCTGCGGCGCGGGAACCGGCTCCGTCATCTGCGGCGGCATTTCCCCGGTCGGCGGCTGCTCGCCCTCATCCCATTCCGGCGGGCGGTGATCGTCGTCGAAATCGCCTTCATTCTCCCACGGCGGGACGATCTCGCCGTCCTCCCCTGTCGGCGGCTGCTGATCCTCGCGGCGGCGGTCATCCCAGTCTCCCGGACGCTGCTGCCAGCGTTCATCACCCCATCCCAGCGGGCGGATACCGCCTTCATATTCCGCGGTTTTGTCAGACGCCGCATCCGTTTCCTCCGGCGGGCGCATGTCCTCCGGGACAGTCTCGCCCGGGGGCATTTCCGGGCGTCCCATGCCGCCGTCCACGCTGCTGTAGCGGTCGCTTTCTGCGATCTGCTTCAGGAGCTTCATGGACTGCGAGCGGCTGACGGTATTCATGATCATATTGATCGAGGTCAGCATGATCAGAAATACGGCAATGAGGATCGCCATGGCCATGCAGATGAATTTCAGCCGCATCATCCGGATCACATCGCGCCGGAAATCCTGTACCCAGTTCCGGACAGCCGCCCGGTCAGGGAGCTTCCACTCCGGCAGCTTCATTCCTGGGCACCTTCAAGGAAATAGCCGATGCCGCGGGCGGTCTTGATGCAGACCTTGGAGCCGACGGCTGCGATCTTCTTGCGCAGGAAGGAAATGTAGACCTCTACATTATTATATTCCACGTCGCTCTCATAGCCCCAGATCTTCTCAATGAAGCGCTCCTTCGGAATGAGCTGGCGCGGATTGGCCATGAGCATTTCCATGATCTGGTATTCCTTGAGGGAGAGCTTGACGAACTGTCCCTCGCGGCTGAGGCTGAAGGTACTCTTATTCAGGGCAATATCCCCGAAGGTGAATTCATCCGTCACGACCTCGCCGCGCCGGCGCGTCAGGGAGCGCACGCGGGCAAGCAGCTCACCGCTGACAAAGGGCTTGGTCAGGTAATCGTCGGCACCGGCATCGAGACCCTTGATCTTGTCCTCGGTGTCGGATTTGGCTGTCAGCAGCAGCACCGGCGTGGAAATATGCCCCTTGCGCAAGGCGCCGAGCACCTCAATGCCGTTCATCTTCGGCAGCATAATATCGAGGATGATGCAGTCATAGATGCCCGTCATGGCATAATCCAGCCCGTCCTCGCCGTCATAGACCGTATCCACGGCATATTTGTTTCGCTTCAGAATTTCGCTGAGCGCATCCGCCAGCGCGACCTCATCTTCTACGACCAGCAGCTTCATATTCTGTTCCCCTTTCTGCTTGGCTCTTGCCAAATCGCCAAAACTATGCTATACTATAATCATAGCATAAAAATTCTGATTTGGCAATATTTTTCATGAAATTTTCATGAAAAAACGGAGATCCTAACCTTGAAAACTGACAAGGAGGATCCCGCCATGCAGATCACACCCGCTGAATACAAGCAGATGCAGGCGCGTCATGCACCCGCATCCAACAGTCTCGTCAATGTTCCCGTCGCCTTCCTGACCGGAGGCGGCATCTGTGTCCTCGGACAGCTTCTGCTCGAAGCATACCAGCGCTTCATTCCCGACAGGACAATCGCTGCCGGATGGGTGTCCGTCACGCTTGTCCTGCTCAGTGCGCTTCTGACAGGACTCGGGGTGTACGGACGTATCGCCCGTCATGCCGGGGCAGGCACGCTCGTCCCGATCACCGGCTTTGCCAATGCCATTGCCTCGTCTGCGATGGAGGCACGCACAGAGGGCTTCATCCTCGGCGTGGGAACGAAGATCTTCACCATTGCAGGACCCGTCATCCTCTACGGCTGCACCGCGGCATCGGTCTGCGGGCTTGTGTACTGGATCGCCGGCATGCTCTGATGCGGGGCATTCCCCCGCCTACATACTGGAAAGGAAGTACTTATGAAGCTCTATGTCACCCGTCACGGCCTGACCGAATGGAATGCTGCCGACCGCATCAGCGGCATCACGGACATCGCCCTTGCACCGGAGGGGCTGGAAATGGCGCAGCAGCTTGCGGAAAACTGCGTCGGCCGGGGCATCACCCGGATCATTGCCTCGCCCATGCACCGCGCACAGCAGACGGCTGCGGCGGTTTCGGCACGGATCGGCATTCCGGTGCAGACCGACGAACGTCTGCGGGAATGGGATTACGGCAGCTTTGAGGGACAGCCGCGCACGACGCCGGGCTTCCCGGAGGCCAAGGCGGCATGGGGCTGCAAAATGCCCGGCGGCGGGGAATCGGTATTCCAGATCGTGCAGCGCACCTACAATGTCCTCGATGATGTGCGCCGTCTCTACCCGGAGGACACTGTGCTGATCGTCTGCCACGGCGGCATCTGCCGGGTGATCGACAGCTATTTCCACGACATGACGCTTGAACGGTTCATGCATTTCTTTATGGGAAACTGCGAGCTGCGGGAATATGAGCTATGACAAAAAATGTGCAGAGGGCAAGCCTCTGCACATCAGACTGTCGAAAAAGTGTCTTTGACACTTTTTCAGGGGGTGTGGGGGCGAAGCCCCCACACCCCCTGAAAACCCCCTCCCCGCGTGCGGGGAGGGGGCAGGGGGAGGGGCGGATCCACAGTACGCCCACCCCAAAACAGACTTTTTTGACAAGCTCA
>CACZPI010000129.1 GCA_902783005.1 uncultured Ruminococcus sp.
GAGATTCGTCTTGTGGTAGCCTTCATAATAGCAATAGCTGTTGGTGAAATACTGGCCGCGCTTGAAGTCGCAGGCACCGTCGCCGCCTGCCTTGTCGGATTCCGCGGGATTGGAGATGGTCGGCTTGTAGAATTCGCAGTTGTGAACCCAGCAGCGCTCCACAGAAGCCGTCAGCTTCGAGCCTTCCTGCACGCCTTCCATGCCGACGCAGTCCTCAGGAACATTCCGGAAGGCGATGTTGCGGATCTCAAAGCTCTTGCCAAGGGTGGGTGCAGCGGATTCGGCAATGAAGTGAATGCCCCATCCATCAACGACTGCATCCGTACCGATGCCCTCGATGGTGACATCCTTACCGGATCTCATGCGTGCCATGTAGCCGTTATCACCCACGCTGCCGCCGAAATCGGTGGAATCGTAGGCAGTCAGACCGGCAGGCGCCTTGACATCGCCGATGATGCGGACAACGAGGGGGGTGCCGTCCTCAGCGAGCTTCTTGATGATGCCGGCATTGGAATTGGGCTTGGTGCCGCCGTTGGAGGTCTTGCCGCCGCCGATGTCCTGACCGGCGGAATTGAGGATGTTGCCGATGCCGGTGACCTTGGTGCCGTCCTTGGAGGTGACGGAGACGGTGTCTTTGTTGTCGTTGGTGACATAGAGGACGATCGCACCGGATTTCAGGGTGCCGTTGTCATTGTAAGCGCCGACGCCGTCGGTGTAATTGTAATGCGCATAGCCGGAACGATCCTGGGCATTGACCTCAAGGCCGCTCTGGATGACAGTGCCCTTGGCAGTGGTCAGCGATACGGAATAGGTACCAGCCGGAACGCCGGGAATATCCACGCGCAGACCTGCGGACGTATCGCGCACCAGATAGGTCAGATCGTCGCCGGTCAGCGTACCGGAAACGGCACCGCTGTAGGAAACGCCTGTGACATCGGCATCCTTGATGCCGGAATAGACAACGTAGAGCATCTCATTCCAGCCGCCTGCGCTGACGACCTTGATGCCATTGAGATTGACATTGCTGCCCTGCTGGCTCTGGGTCGCGGCGGTTGTGGTCTGCTGCGGGGTGCTGCTGCCGGGTGCAGCAGTGGTGGAAGCGGGGGCACCGTCCGCGGCGAGTGCGATGTAGTACAGGTTGACGCTGTCAGCCTTGGTCAGGCTGTGGGTGCCTGCGGAGACATCCGTGGTCAGAATGCCGTTGGTAGCGGTCAGCTTGTTGCCGTCGAGCTTGATGGTGGCGGCACTCTCAGCGAATACGAGGGTGAGCTTGCCGGCGGAGGGGGCGGTGAAGCTCACATCGGTCGCGCTCTCCATCTTGAGGCACTGGCTCAGGGTCTTGCCGTCATAGGTAACGGAACCCTTCTGAGAGGACAGATTGCCGATGATGGTATAGAAGCTGCTGTTCTTGCCGTCCGTGGTGAAATTCTGAATGTAGCCGGATGCAGAAGCCGCAGCGGTCTGAACAGTCTGTGTCGTGGCCGGCGCAGCCGTTGTCTGTACAGCGGGTGCGGTCGTGGATGCCGGAGCCGTTGTGGAGGTCGGCGTGGTCTGGTCGGTAAAGCCGGAGCCGATGGCAACAATGGAATCCTTGTAGGAAACAAGGGCAGCCTTGAGCTTGGTGTTTACATGATAATCGGCATCATCGACGGAATTGTCGAATGTCCATTTGAAATCGCCGCCCTGTACACGGCCTGCATTCGCAGTCACCTTGGCGGGAACATCCTTGGCGGCATCGGGGGTGTAGCTGTACATGATGCCGGAATCGGTATCGAAGTTGTTGTAGGTCGAGCCGCCGTTCTTTGCCTTGACGGAGGAAGGTACCTTCTCGGTGCGGGAGGAGGCGATATAGGCATCGAAATTGGCACTGTCATCGGCATAGGTCACAAGGCCCTTCGCACCGATGACCTCATTGCCGTAGGCCTTGATGATGCCGCCTGTCTCACCGGAAAGCACGGCGCCGCCCTCGGAGCCCTGGCTGGAGATCAGGAACGGATTCGGGCAGTTGCGGAAGTAGTTGTTCTCCGCAAAGCAGGAAGCGCCCATCGTGACACCGATGCCGTACTTGGCATTGCCGTCGAAGTAGTTGTTATAGGAGTGCACGGTGCAGGTGCGGATTCTCGGATGACGGGAATCGGAATGGTCATACCAGTTGTGGTGGTAGGTGATGTAATTGGTGGTGGATTCCGATTTCATACCCTGGAGGTTGCACTTGCCGCAGTCCCAGAAGTGGTTGTAGGAATGCGTGATGTAGGTAGAGGTCTTGGTATCGAGTGCGCCGTCGCCCTTTGCCTGATCGGCATCGGAGCCGGCGTCGCCGTAGAACATGTCGCAATGGTGAACCCAGATATGGTCATTGCCTGCCGGGAGGCTGACATCATCGCCCTCACTGGAATTGCAGTTCATGAAGCCGATGTTTCTGACCTCGCAGTTGGAGCATTTCTTCAGCACCAGACCGAAGCCGTTGAAGGTCGTATCGGTGCCGATGCCCTCAATGGTCAGGCCGCAGGTGATGGTGTCTACATACAGATCACCGCTGGTCAGTGTGGAAGGGTCGGTGATGTTGCCGATGCAGCGGATGCAGACCGGGCCGGACTTGGTGTTGGATTTGAGTGTGTTCAGAATGTTCTGGATGCCGGTTACGGAAGTGGAGGCGCCCTTCTTGTCCGTGAGCGTTGCCTTCACGCTGTCCTTGGTCTTGTCGGTCACATAAATGACCGTGGCACCGCTGCGAAGGGTACCGTCCTCATTGTAGGCACCGGAGGATGTACCGTTCACCCAGCCGAAGCCGCTGCGGTCGTGTGCGGTCGTGGTGACCTTGACCTCGGCTGCCTTGGAGGCATCCTCCTTGCCGCTGATGACCGGAACGATCTTCAGGGTGTGGCTGCCGGCCTTGAGCCCGACGGCATCAGCGCGGAAGCAGCTTGCATACTGACGGATGAGCAGGCTGTCGATCTGTGTGCCGTCCGCATAGACATTGTAGCCGGATGCGCCGGAAACGGCCTGCCATTCAGCATAGGCACCCTCGGCATAGCCTGCGGAAGCGGTTACGGAGACGGATGCGGTGGCAGCGGAAGCAACGATCCCGGGAACCGGAAGCGATGCGGTGTTCTGCACTCCGCCCAGCGGCAGAATGACTGCGGCAGCGGCCAGCAATGCGGCCAGTGTCCTCCTCATAGCTTGTGTTTTCATTTGGATTGACCCCCTTTGATATTTGTCTGTGTTTTACTTAACTTGTGGTTTGCTGCTGCGGCAGCTACCCCGAAAACCTGCCGCAACGCCTGGAATCGAACACATTTCTGTATTACTGCATTTATTATATACCCTTTGTAGTTATAAATCAATTCAATATCTGATACATTTTATTTCAAAATTGATATAATTTAATGGATTTTACCTAAAATTTTATCAAATCACAAATGAAAAAGAGAAAAATCCCCCGATCCATCATCGGGGGATCTGATGTCATCTTGTGCTGCGGAATTCTGTGGCGGTCAGGCCGGTCTCCTTCTTGAATGCCGCCATGAAATGGAAGGTATTGGCGTAGCCGCATTGTTCTGCAATCATCTTGATGTTCATATCCGTCTGCCGCAGGAGCTTCATGGCGTGGCTCATGCGCAGATGGATCAGGTCGGTGTGGAAGGGCACGCCGAAATGCTGCTTGTACAGCCGCCGGAAATAGCTGACACTGATCTGCATGGCACCGGCAATGCGCTCCATGCTCCAGTCCTCTGCCGGTGTGTGAAGGATCTGCCGGCGGATCTCCTCAAGCTGCTGTGCAAGCCCGCCCTTGACCGTCGGGGCAAGCTGCGTCCGGTGCAGGTGGGATTCGACCCGGTGCTCCAGAAGCTCCCGCGTTCCCTCCGCCTGCGCCCGGAACAGATCATAGTAAACATGAAAGACCGGCTTTTCCAGATGCTTGTCGCTCTGCCGCACCAGCTCAATGAAGGCATCGAACCGCATGAGCCATTCCTCCTGCAGCCGTTCCGGATCAAGTCCGGCCGGAATGGTGAGAAGCACGCCGAATACATCTTTATTATACCGGAAGCAGTATTCCGATTCCGAGCAGTTCATCTGGATGGCATTGGCCACAAACAGCTTCGGAGCCATATGCAGCGTACCGGAGGCCGTCTGCACCCAGCCGATCTCCAGAAAAATGCAGGCATAGTCCTGCTGCGGGGTCAGCTTGCCGGCAAGCCCCTTGAGATTGAGCATACCGGTCATGCGGTCGCGCTCCGAGAGCTTTTCAAGCCGCTGCATCAGAAGCCGGTTCTGCGCCTTGATATACTGCACGGAAAGTGCATTGGCCACGGAATCCCGCCAGCTAATATACAGATCATCGAATACATACTGCTTCGGATCGGGGTAGGCGGTAACGATGTAGCCGAATATCGTTTCGGTATTGTGCAGCGGTACGGCGATCATGAGCGTGCCTGCACCTCCGCAGACATCCTCCGGCAGAAAGTCCTGCTTCGGGAATGCTGTCAGCGCATCCATCGGACGATTCCGGTGCGTCGAAACAAAGAGCTGCATCGTTTCCGGCAGCTCCCGCTGATCGGAGGCATCATTCGCCTCTGTCAGGTCGCTGCGCACGCACACATACAGATCGCTCCAGTAGGGCAGGAGCGAGGACAGCCCTGCGATCCTGTCGCGAAGCTGGTGCGGGGATTCTGCCGAAGCCATGCGGTTGATATAGTCCGAAACGGCACGCACATCCCGGTAGGCGCTGGTGCGGATGTACTTCTCGTCGATCTGTGCGAAGTATTCCTGTGCGCTCTTGTCCCGGCAGCCGCAGCTCCGCCCGAAGGAAATGTGCTGTGTCCGTACCGGTTCCCGTGCCTGTCCGTCGATCAGAGTCAAAAGTCGGAGGGCGGCATTGGTGCCGACCTCAAATTCCTTGCCGTCCACCGTGGTCAGGGAGGGCTCCGTCAAAGTCGCATTCGGGCCGCCGTCATAGCCGGTAACGGCGATGTCCTCCGGCACACGGATGCCGTTTGCCGCAAGCTGCTTGCAAAGGGCGATCGCCATGAAGTCATTTGCGCAGACGACGGCCTCCGGCTTCGGGATCCTCCCGGCAGCAATGTCCTCTGCAAGCTCCTTGGGCTTGTCGAGCCAGAAATCGCCGTAGCGGTACTGCGAGGCAGTAAGCCCTGCCTGCTCCATGGCCAGGCGCCATCCGGCCAGCCGTTCCTCCGCCTCCGGATTGCCCTGCTGTCCGGTCAGGCAGAAAATGCGTGTGAAGCCGTGAACCCGGATCAGATGCTCTGTGATCTCGCGGATGCTCTCCCCCTGCGGCACCTCCACATTCGGGAAGTATTCATTGGGGTAATAGGTGGAGACACAGGGAAAGCGGATGCTCCGCAGCCCCTCGAGAATGCGGTCTGCTACATTGGCATTGTGGTATTTGCCCGCTGCCACGATCAGGCCGTCGAGCCGGATCTGTGCGGCGAGCCGGTAGATGCTCTCCTCCGCAAGGATATACGCCGTCGGCATGTCCATCTTCTGCATGTTGGAGGAGCAGGTGAAGACGATCACATCATACCCGCAGGCAGTCACCTGACGGTAGATGCCCTCCAGATAAGCCGCATCGAGGGATTCCGTGATCGCCGGCATAATGACGCCGATCCTTCTGCGCTGTTCCATTTGTTTCACCTCCCGCTGAATCGTTCCTGCTGGTTTGATTATAGCACAGCACCGCGGCGGATGTCAAGGGCTTGCAATCCGGACGGTTTTCCTGTATAATAGAATACGGCAGCCGGAGCGCTGCCAGAGCATTTTCCGGGAGGGATCGGAATGGAACAGACAGATGACAAACGCATCCGGCTCCTGCGTGACGAGGTGCCGGCCATTGCCATTATCCGGCTTGGCGTGCCGCTCATTGCAGGCATGTTCATTATGGTGCTGTACAATCTCGTGGACACCTATTTCATCGGCCTGATGAAGGACGATTATCAGCTTGCGGCGGTGAATCTGGCCTATCCGGTCATGATGATCTCCATTGCCATTTCCAATATGGTCGGCACGGGTGCTTCCTCGCTGATCGCCCGCAGCCTGGGAGAGGGCAGCCGGGAGAAGGCCGATCATACTGTCACCGTGGGCATGGGACTGACTGTCGTGAGCAGCCTGATCGTGACGGCGCTGGGCATGCTTCTGCTGCCGCAGATCGTGCGTGGGCTTGGTGCCAGGGATAACACATTCGGCTATACCATGCAGTATGTGCAGATCATTCTGCTCGGAAGCGTGTTCACGATGGGCAGCTATACCCTCGGCCAGCTTCTGCGCAGCGAAGGCTCTGTCAAGCAATCCATCGCCGGAATGATCGCGGGAACGGTCACCAATATCGTTCTGGATCCGGTGCTGATCTTTACCTGCGGCCTGCGCATCCGGGGCGCGGCCATTGCCACGATCCTCGGCAATCTGGTGAGCATGCTGATCTCCCTGAGTTTTTATCTTCGCGGGAAAACGCTCCTGAAACCGCAGATGCAATACCTGCGGCCGACGGGGGAAATCCTGCGGGAGATCTTCTGGGTCGGCATTCCGGCCACGCTCGAAACGCTCCTGACCTCGGGTGCCTACATCGTCAACAATAATCTGGCCGTGGCCTACGGAGAGCTGACGGTCGCGGCAATGGGCATTGCCCAGAAGATCCTGTCGCTGGGGAATTATGTCTATCAGGGCTTTGCGGCGGGGACACAGCCGATCATGGGGTATAATTTCGGTGCGAAGCAGTTTGACCGGATGCTGAAGGTGCTCAGATCCGGCGTGCTGATCGTCAGCGGGACAGAAGGGTGCATCATGCTGCTGTGCGGGATCTTTGCACCGCTGCTGATCGGGATGTTCACGCAGGAGCCGGAGACCGTCGCCATCGGTACGAAGGTACTCCGGACAATGATCTGGATTTTGCCTTTCGTCGGCTCGATCTCCATGAGCCGGATGTCCTTTCAGGCGATGGGCAAGCCGCAGTTTGCCTTTACCATTACGCTGGTGCGGCAGCTCATCCTGTATGTGCCGCTGCTGCTGGTGCTCGATCATGTATTCGGATTCTCCGGCATGATCTGGGCGCAGCCTGTCACCGAAATGATTATGATGGCGGCCTCCGTCACGCTGCTGTATACCGTGATCCGCAGCGAAGCAGGACGCCTATCCTGAATGAAAAAGCCTTGCAGAAAGCCGCCCGCTTCCTGCAAGGCTTTTGCTTTGGGAAATTTTCTGGTGTGGGTGCGGATTCCGACGTTGGTATAAACCGACAGCGAATCAGCTTTGTGCTTCTGAAAATTTGTGGAAAATCCCAGTCTCCCGGCACTTGACATTGACGCAACGTCAAGTGCTATAATAAGAACGGGGGATGCATATGAATGAACTGAAACACATTACCGAAGTCTGCAAAATGTTCGGCATGACGTCGCGCACGATCCGGTATTATGAGCAATGCGGTCTGATCCGCACCGTCCGCACGGGGAAGACGGCACCGCGGCGGCTGGACAGCGAGAATATCGAACGCCTGCGGCATATCCGTTTTCTCAGGCGGCTCGGCCTGTCGCTGGAGGAGATCGCGGAGGTGATCGACAGCGAGGAGAAGGCGACAGCGCTGATCTACGACAAAACTGCCGCACTCAAGGCCGAGATCCATGTGCTTGCCGAGAGGATCAGCCTGCTCAAAGAGGTGCTTGCCGCCGCAGAGCAGGGCGAGCATATCTATGCGGCAGAATCCCGGCTCAGCCAGACGCAGGATGATCCTGAAAAGCTGCGGATCGCTGCACTTTGTACAAAGCTGATCCTGGAGCAGCGCTTCGAGGATCTGATGCCGTATCTGGACAGCGATATGCGGATGATGCCGCCCGGCTTTTTCCAGGTGGGCTGGAATGTCCACATCAAGCCCTGCGGCGCCTTCCTGGGAATGGGAAAGCAGACCGTGGAGGGCGACGCCATCGTCAACCGCATCCGCTTTGAAAAGACCGACGTCGCCATTCTGATGGAGGTGCATGCCGGACTGGTGACAGACATGTTCCTGCGCTATTGCCGGGAAGACGAATCATCAACAGGATACAGGGAGGAATCATTATGAACCGAATCCAGAGAATCATCAAGGGCATGAGCATTTTCTTTACTGTCATGCTTGTGCTGCTGCTGCTGACACTCATCGTCCTTGCGGTGTACCACAGAATCCGGCTGCCGCAGCGGAGGGAAGAGCTGGCGGCACACGGCCTGTATCAGCCGGTCTCTGTCGGGGATCATTCGCTGAATCTGGTTTCCTTCGGCGGTGCAGAGGACGGACACCGCATCATTGCCCTGTCCGGCAACGGAGCGGGATTCCCGCTGGAGCTCCGGGAAATGGCGGACGAGCTTACGAAGGAGAATCAGGTCTATTACCTGGCACGCCCCGGCTATGACGGCAGCGATGATGTGAAAAATGAAATGACCGTGGAATTCGTAGTGGAGGATTACCGGAAGGCATTGCAGAATGCCGGTGTGGAAGCTCCCTACGTCCTGATGCCGCATTCCTATGCCAGCCTGCCGGCCTCCTACTGGGTGAGCAAATACCCGGAGGAGATCGAGGCAATGGTGGATCTGGACGGCGTTATTGCATTCAGCAAAGAAGTCCTTACGGAAGAGCAGATCCAGGAGGCTGAGGAGGGCGCAAAGAATCCGGGATTGTCCATCATCCGCGGCATGGTGGCGGTGGGCATTATGGATGTGGCAATGCACGGCTTCTTCCCGAAGGATGAGGATCTTTCTGAGGAGGATCAGCGCTTGTCTGACGATCTGACGCTCATGACATGGGGCAGCCGTGCATTCGGCTCAGAGATCCGGAATGCGCTGGACAATATCACCGGTACCTGGGATGCGATGACGCCGAATGACGTTCCCAAGCTCTACATCAGCGCCGAAAACGGGTATCATTCCGCAGAGGAGCTTGAAGCAGCCGATGTGCTGTCCGATTACCGGATCCGGTACCTGACCGGCGAGGACTTTGACGGCACGGAGGAAGAGCGCCGCGCCAAGGCCTACGAGCTGGAATGGGAGGAAATGCTCACCTACAAGGCGGAGAAGATGCAGCCGTTTTTCGAGCGGCTCGGCAATTGTCAGGTTGCTGATCTCCCCGGAAATCATTTCATTCACCTGGATCAGCCGCAGGCTTGTGCGCAGATCATCCTGGATTTCCTGCACGGGCTTGAATGAACAAAAGCCAACCCTCTGTCGATTCCGGCAGAGGGTTGCTCTTTTTGTCAGATTCAGCGGGAGGCGCCCTTCCGGTAGGCTGTCGGCGTCATGCCGACCTCCTTTTTGAACAGGCGCATGAAATGCGAATAATCATAGCCGCATCTTTCGGCAATGTCCTGCAGGATCATATCCGTCTGCAAAAGCAGCTTCTTGGCATAGGCGAGCTTGCTGTGCTGAATGTCATGCGCACAGCTTGTGCCGAAGCAGGCACGGTAAATTTTCAGGAAATACGACTGGCTGACGGAAAGCTGTGCGGCGCATTGCTCTACCGTCCAGTCGGATTCCGGATGTGCATAGATCTCCTGCCGCAGCTGCGTCAGACGAAGGCGGTGCTTCCTTTCCTGATAGGTCGGCTGCTGTTCCTGCTGCAGGGCTTCCGTCATTTCCTGGAGAATGTTCCGGATCTCGGAAAAATCCTCCAGCCCTGCCGTATCGACCAGGCGTGTTCCGGCTGCCAGCCAGACCACCTCCGGATGCGGGATGCTGTCGAATGCCTCCAGGATCAGCCGGGGGAGAGCCTGGGCGCGTTCCTGCGGCTGGCTGTCTGCACCGATGATGCAGAATGTGCCTTCCCCTGTCAGAAATACCTGTTCCCGCCCGCGGCAGTTCCGGATAAGAATGTCGGAGGTGCTCAGCAGCAGCTTGTCCTTTTCCATCCGGTTCTGGGTATCCTCGACCTGCTGCAAGCCGCTGAGATGCAGCACGGTCAGATACAGCGTCTCGCCGTATAGTCTTGCTGCCGCTGCATGCTCCCGGCACATTTTCTGGCTCTGTGCAAACAGGTACAGCCCTGTCAGCTCGTCACGGCAGCCGTGGATGTCATTGCGGTAGGCAAAGCTGCGGTATTCATTCTGCAGGCAGAAGAATGCCAGCGCATTGCCGACCTCCCGGCAGAATTTGAGATAATAAATATCGTAGCAGTCCGGCGTTTCATCAAGCCGCAGCAGCGTATATCCGAAGCACCTGTCCCGGAAATACAGCGGCACAAAGTAGGTGACCGACGGGACAGCGCTGCGCATTTCTGCGGGTACCATGGCTTCGAGCGGGAAGGGACTGCCGATGCCGGAGCGGGGCATCAGAAGCATATCCCCCGAATAGCCCTGCGTGCGGTACTGCTCGCTTCCCTGTGAGAAAACCGTCCGGTTCCAGTCGCTGCACAGGCACAGGGAGAACTGAGCCTTGTCCGGATAATTGGTATCCGAAAAGAAATGGGTCGTATTGTAAATGCTCCCGAACAGCTCTGCGGCATTGTCGCCTGCAAGGGAGAGCGAATGGATCGCGGTATCCAGAAACCGGGATTCCAGTGTGTTGTAATGCAGCATCTCCCGGAGTGCGCGGGGGCGCTGGTGCCCGCAGCTTTCCCCGTAGAGCAGGCGGAATCCATCGGCAGGCTCCGGCGGGGGCGCATCCTCATCCAGAAGCGCATACAACTGCTGCACAGCCGTTTTTCCGAGCTGCTCCCAGTCCGGCATACAGGTCGTAATGGACGGATTGTGCAGATCTGCCTCGGTGATCCCGTCAAATCCGGTCACAAGCACATCCTCCGGCACACGGATGCCCCGTTCCTGCAGGGCATCACAGAGGGAAATGGCCATGCGGTCATTGCCGCAGACGACTGCCTCCGGCATTGTCCGTGTGCCGTCTGTCAGAGCCCGGGCAAGCACCCTGGGGGCGCTCTCCCAGTAATCGCCGTAGACAAGCCGCCCCTCCGGTGCCGCAAGCCCTGCCGCCTGCATGGCATCCCGCCAGCCCTGGGCACGGCTGAGCGAGGTCTGCATCTGTGCAGGCCCGGTAAGGCAGAGAATATCCCGGCAGCCGTGGACTTCGATCAGATGTGTCACAAGGGCGCCGAACTGCCTTCTTTCATCGAACCAGACAGACGGGTACGGCTCTATGTCCGTGGAAAGCATGACCACCGGACAGGTACAGCGGCTCCTGAGCTGTCCGAGAATAAATGCCTTGGTTTCATCCTTTGCAATGGAATAGGGTACATAGATCACGCCGTCAAGCTGTGCAAAATGCATGGCGTGCAGGATATTCCATTCCTGGAGCAGGGCAGACGGGTCGTAGAATTCCTCATTGATCGTGAAGACATACGCGCTGTCGCCGTGACGGAAACATTCGGAAAGCATGCCCCTGAGCTGCGGGCGGTTGATGGTATAGTAGGGTCTGCCAACGATGATGCCGAACTTTTTGTCCATATGAATATCCCTCCGTTTCTCTGTACTTTCATGATACCACAGATCCGCCCGGAATGCAAGCCTCAAATGAGCATTTTTGCAACAAATTGATCCGGACGCGCAATTGTGTATGATGTGTGAATATGGTAAAATAGTATCATGATATAAAAAGCCTTCCTGAAAGGATGAGATGAATAATGGGTATTTACAGAAAAGGAATTGCGGTGCTGGCAGCGGCAGTGCTCGGAATGTCGGCGTTTCCGGGGCTTCCCGCGGGGGCGGCCGATGCGCAGACGCACTATTATGGCGACCTGGACGGGAACGGGATCCTGGATATTTCCGACCTGGCTGTCATGAAGCGGGGCTATGCGGCTCCGGATTCGCTGACGGAAATCCAGAGAGCTGTTTTTGACACAAATGCCAGCGGCGGCATGGATGCGGAGGATATTCTGCTGCTGCAAAAATATCTGGTCAGACAGATCGACGGATTTCCTGCGGGGCAGGTCTATACGCCGCCTGCTCCGGAATCGGTCTACCACGGACAGAAGACGCTTACCTCCGGCAGATTCGTGGAGAAGCTCGACCGCGGCACCTATGCCGTCAGCGCCGGGAATGCTGTATTTGTAAGCTGGAGACTGCTGGCACAGGATGAACCGGAGATCGGATTCAATGTCTACCGGACGACCGACGGCCAGACCGTGCAGCTCAATGCACAGCCGCTTGTCGGCGGCACGAATTTCACCGATACGACAGCGGATCTCTCCAAGGATAACACCTATTATGTGACGACCGTCTGGGACGGCATGGAAATGCCGACGGACGGCAGCTTCACATTAAAGGCAGGCGCCTCGGTCTATACCAAGGGCAATAACGGCGCTGCACAGATCATCCCCATCCGTGAGGGCGGAACGATCCATTTCGTCTGGGTCGGTGATTTCAACGGCGACGGGAAGTACGATTACCTTGTGGACCGCTGCACGGACGAGCACCAGAAGCTGGAGGCCTATCTGCATGACGGCACCTATCTCTGGACGATTGACCTGGGTGTGAACAGCGAAAACTAGAACAATATTTCCCCGGGTGCCTCGACGATTGATGTGGGCATGTGGGACGGTGCAACGGTCTATGACATGGATCTTGACGGATCGGCGGATGTGCTTTTGCGCATTGCGGACGGCGTGACCTTCGGGGACGGGAAGCAGTTCTCGAACAATTCCGGCGGAAACGGACAGGCGATCGCAGTCATTGACGGCATGACCGGTGCTTTGAAGGCATCTGTCAATCTGCCGCAGGATTATATGAACATCGGCCCCATGGCATGCATGATGGAGGTCGGGTATCTTGACGGCGTCAATCCTGCGCTGGTCTGCTGGATCAAGAACCGCAATGCCGACAAGAGCTTCAATTCACTCATGGTCACCTATGGCTATGAGGGCGGATCGGAATTCCACCAGATCTGGAAATATGATACCAAGCTGATGGGCGGTGCCGAAGCGCACCAGTTCCGCGTGGAGGATGTGGATTACGACGGCAGGGATGAGGTTCTGCACATGGGCTATGCCATCAACGGTGACGGCACGCTGCGGTATCAGGTCAAGGACGTTGTCCACGGTGACCGCTGGCATGTAACGGCCTTCTCGAATGCCCAGAACGGCAAGGAAATGTGGGGCTACGGCGTGCAGCAGCGCAATCCGAACACGCTGCTGGAATACATTTACAATGCCTCGACCGGCGAGCTTCTCTGGACGAATTACGGCGGTGACGGTGACATTGACATCGGCCGCGGCGACATCGGTGATGTGGATCCGACGCATGAGGGCTATGAGGTCTGGTCGTTCCAGGGCATGTATGACATGCACGGTGAAAAGATCTCCGATACGAATGCCTATCCGAGCCTGAAGCTCTATTGGGACGGTGATTTGCTTTCGGAGAGCTACAACGACAGCAAGATCGAGAAGTGGCATTATGATTCCCAGTCGGTCGAGCGCCTTGCCACCACCTGGAAGATTACGGGCTGCTCGTCGAGTGACCGCGGTGCGCCGATGTTCTACGGCGACATTCTCGGAGACTGGCGCGAGGAGATCATCTGCACCGGCAGCGATTTTGCAAGCCTGGTGATCGTTTCCACGACGATGCCGACGGATTACCGGCTCAACTGTCTTGCACAGGATCCCGCGTACCGCAATGACATGACCTCGAAGGGCTATTACCAGTCCAATATGCTCAGCTATTACCTCGGCACGGGGATGGATGATCCCGGACAGCCGGATGTGCGGTATATCGGTGAGACGGCGCTGGATGAGCAGGCTGTCTATGCCATCCGCAATGTCAACAGCAGCCGCGTGATGGATGTGGCAAAGTCCGAACGCGCAGACGGTACGAATGTACAGCAGTACGGCACCGTACCGGGCAAGGCGAACAACACCTGGACGGTCAGAGCTGCCGGGGACGGATATTACTACATCCAGTCGAAGCTGGCCACCGGCGAGAACTGTTACCTGACCGTGGAAAACGGGGAAAATGCAGACGGAACCAATGTTGTGATCTCTTCCTTTACCGGGGATGATTCACAGAAGTTCCGGTTCAGAAGCAATCCCGGCGGATCGGTCATGCTCCTGACGAAGTGCTCCGGGGATGCAAGATGCGTGGAGGTTGCAGATGCCGAAACCGGTGCCGGCGCGAATGTCCGGCAGTGGGTACCCACAGGCAGCACATGCCAGTGGTGGAAATTCGAGAAAACGGAATAACAGAACACCGCCCTGCCGAACGGATCGGCAGGGCGGTCAGGCTTTTTCCGGGGGTGTGGGGGCGCAGCCCCCACACATAAGAACCCCCTCCCCGCGTGCGGGGAGGGGGCAGGGGGAGGGGCGGATCCATAGTACGCTTTACCAAAAGCATACTATTTTGACAAACTCACCTCCCTGCCGGACGGATCGGCAGGGAGGCATTTTCAGGTGCGGGTCTTATTCTCAGGAATGCAGAAGCTCATGCTTCATCAGAGCCAGATCGAAAATGTCGAGGACACCGTCGTCATTCATGTCGCCCTGGGCAGCGTCATTGAGCGTGCCGAGTCTGACCAGGTATTTCTGCATCATGACAAGGTCTGCGACCTCGAGCATGCCGTTGGCATCCACATCGCCGCGGAGTCTGGCGGGGGCTGGCTGTGCTGCCACGGGCTCCAGGATATAGTCGGTTTCCTGGTTGTCGGCAGAGATCAGCCGGTAGCTGCCGTCTGCATTGCAGCGGATGGTATAGCTGCCGGAAACGGCATCGCCTTCCAGATCGTAGCTGCCGTCTGTCCGGCGCGTGATCCGGCTGCTTCCTGCCACCTGGCCGTCAGCGGTGCGGCGCAGGCTGTACAGGCCGTCATTGACAGTCGGATGCACCGGCGTTACGGAAAAGAGCTGGCAGGCAAATTCGTTGTACGGATACTGCGCGATATTGCCGCCGTTTTCGGTAGACCATTCAAAGACATCAAGGGAATTCTGCGTGCCGGAGCATTTGGAGAGGAATGCATAATAGCCGTCCTTTTCCACGACCTTGAAAAGCTGGGTGTCGGCGCCGGTGTAGGGCTGCAGCTCTGCATTGGCGCCCGCCTCTCCGGCGGCGGAATCGACAGTCACGGCCAGGCTTTCATTGCCGACCGCTGCGATCCTGCAATAGCCGTCATTCTCCGCGATCAGCCGGAACTGCTGTGCAAAGCAGCCGTTCTGCTCCCACTGCTGGAGATTGGTGCCGGCCTCGGCCTTGCCCTCAGGCAGATCAAAGGAAAGGGCGCTGTTTCTGTTGACAATGTAGTAGCTGACACCGGAATACAGATCCGTGCTGCCGATATGCAGCGCCGCGCCGGGGGCTGCATTCACAACGGAATCCCAGTTGAAGACAAGGTCATAGTCTGCATTCGCATAATCGCCCGTCCATGCACGCTCCTGCCCGGTGAAAGCGTCCGTCCTGGCGCCCCAGACAGTCTGGTTATTCGTGCCGACCGCAGTAAAGCTCATGACCTTGGTACCCTTTTCATTTTTCCCGGCGTAGAAATAGCCCTGGTAGGTCTTGCCGTCAATGGTGAGGGTCGCATCTGCGGAGGTCGCGCCCTGCTTCCAGGTGCCTGCCGCATCGCCGGAAATGGTGCCGTCTGCATTGAGCTGGATCTTCTTGGAATTGATGATGACGCCGTCGGTCGCGTTGCCGTGGTTGATGTATTCATAGCTGCCGGCAATGTCGCTCTCCTGATAGCCGCCGCGGGACATCTGGTCGCCGGCATATTCAAAGGGTGTCACGACCGGCCAGCCGTCGGCATTGAAGTACATCTGGTGTACGCGCACTTCATGGTATTCGGTGCCGTCGTCGAATCGCGCATGATAGAACAGGTACCACTGCCCGTCATCATCTTTGAGGACGGAATTGTGACCGCATGCCATGTAGGCTCTGTCGAGCGTAGAAAATTTGTAGTTGCCCATGACCTTGAGCCCGACGGAATCCAGATTCGTGCCGGAGGCAAGGACGGCGGGATTTCCGGCAGGATCGGTGAACGGGCCGAGCGGGGATCTCGAACGGGAAACGCGCATATTATAGCCGCCGTCCGAGAACAGACCGCCGTAGGTCGTCCAGAGGTAGTAATAGCCGGTCTCCGGATTGTAGTCAATGAACGGCCCCTCGCCGGATTTTCCGTAGCCGCCGGCGATCTTGGTGCCGAAATAGCTGTCCACCATGCGGCCGTCGGCGGTCGTGCCGGTCTTGGGATGGATGCATCTGCCGGTCGCGGGATCAATTTCCAGTGAGAAGATACCGCCCGACCACGAGCCGTAGGTCATATACATCTTGCCGTCGGTGCCGTAATAGATGGTCGGGTCGATGGCGTTGGGATAGAGCTGGTTATTGAAATCGTGATTGCGGAACCAGGCGTCATTATACGTCACCTCACCGGAGGCGATCAGCTCGTCAATGTTGGTGGAGGTGTATTTGCGGTTGACATTCTTGGTGCTGCTGGTGACATAGCTGTCGGTATCGTAGAAGCCGGAATAGATCAGCGTATCCCCGAAGGTATACGTTCCCTTGATCGTCTTTGACCAGGCGAAGCAGATCACGGAACGCTTGTAGGTCGAGCTGGTGCAGAAGTACATCACATACGCACCCTTGCTGCCGTCCGGGCACTGGAAATCGGGATTCCAGATGACGTCGGGCGCCCATACCGCAAAGCCGCCGGCGCAGTCCTCAAGATTCTCGCCCGCCCATGCGAAGGCTTTCCGGAGGTTCTGGGAGAGATTGCCGAATTCGACATTGTTGGTGGTGGCGTAGCCGTTGGTGAAACGATCCCAGTCGATGAGATTCTTTGAGGATGCCGCGTCGATATGGGAACCGAATACATAATAGGTGCCGCTGTCCTTGATAATGGACGGGTCATGGACGGAGACCCTGCGTCCGGCCGCATCTGCCGGAAGGCTGCACAGCCCGGAAACGGCCATGCCGAGTGCCAGAAGCACGGCGGCGATTCTGTGTTTTTTCATCATAATTCCCCCTTGATGGATTTTGATTTATGTCGGAATGATGTCCTATGGTAATATTATAACAAAAACATTTCTGTTACACAATGACTTTTCTGATCTTTCTCCTTGCATTTTGCGCCCTTTCTGCGAGGGCATATGAAAAAGCCAGGGAACGCGGGGTTCCCTGGCATTTCTGCGGCAATGGAATTATGCTTGCTTTTCCTGAAATCCCTCCGTCAGCCCCACCAGCTCCCGGAGGATGGCAAGGGAATCGGAGGCATCGGCGGTGCCGTTTCCGTCGGCATCGGCATTTTTCAGTGCAGTATCGCAAAGCGATTCCATGCCGAGCAGGTTCTTGTTCAGCGCAATGGCATCAAGCAGGCTCAGCTCACAGTCAAGCGTCACATCGCCGGGGGATTCGAGGGCGTTGCGGCCGGTCAGGGGGTCTGATGCCGCAGATTCCATAAGTCCAACCCTCGGAGCCAGACTAAACTGTTCCCAGAGTTCAAATGCAAGCTCTGCCTTTTCCCGGAGGGAAAGCTCCTTGTCAGGCACGATATGAAAGGCACCAGAATATGCAAGTCCTCCCGCTTCCCGGAGGATAATCTCACCTTCTTTGCCTTTTCCAACCTTGTAGCCGGGATGCTGTATATCCAGATAGGCCTGCACGGCTTCGATATCGACCGGTATGCGGGTAGGCTCATTTCCGTCGTAAACAACATAATAATTGTAATAAGCCAGAGCCTCATCAAACCCGCCGCACATGTAGTCGGCCGTTTCGCCCCACCCATAGTAAGCTGAGATCAGATGCTGTCCGGCAAGGGCAAGGAGCAGTTCGGATTCGATCTCCTGCGCGTTCTCCGGGAGATCCTTCACCCACACATGAAACTCATTCGGATTGCCAAAGCTGTGCCATACATTGACCAGAGCATTGCCGTCATTGTCTGTGATTTTGAGATTTTTCGGATCCGCTTCATAGGCGGCCAGCATGCCAGGGAAGAATCTGTCCAGAATTGCGGCGATCTCTCCGGCATTTTCATCCGGATCCACGCTGTCGCGCAGGGTAAAGCTGATAGAATGCTCACGGGGAATGACCAGATACAAGTTGTAAGTGGAGTTTTCATCAATATAGATCAGCCCCGGAACATCTCCGAAGCCTTCCCCTTTGGCAAGGATCCTCGAAAAGCCGCGGTCATTTACCGGCTCCATTCCTGCGAAGGGTTCCCATGTGGTATTGCCCCAGACATACGGCAAATCTACGGCCTGTGCGCGCATCCCCGTCACCGGCAGACAAGCCAGCGCCAGCAGCGCCGCCGCGATCCGTTTTTTCATGTTTTTCATAAGATCACCTCATTTCTGTTTTCACGCTGCACACGGTCATTTCTCCTGAAATCCCTCCGTCAGCCCCACCAGCTCCCGGAGGATGGCGAGGGAATCGGAGGCATCGGGGGTGCCGTTTCCGTCGGCATCGGCATTTTTCAGCGCAGTATCGCAAAGCGATTCCATGCCGAGGAGGTTCTTGTTCAGTGCAATGGCATCAAGCAGGCTCAGCTCACAGTCAAGCGTTACATCGCCGGGGGATTCGAGGGCGTTTCGGCCGGAGACAGGGGCATTGACAGATTCCAGAACCACGATGCCCTGCGGTTGAATATCGAAATGCTCCCAGAGCTCACAATTGAGACGGATCTGCTCCTCTTCCGTCAGATTCTCTGCGCCGCTGATGCTGTACCGGTAGCACTCCTCCGTTGTCACCCCGCCGCCCTTTTCGGGGCTCTGGATATATTTGGTGTACGGCGTTTTCTCTACGGTCAGACCGGGATGCTGCTCTGTGAGCCATTGCTGGACGGCATCCCAGTCGATCGGCTTTTCCGTTCCGTCTGCTGTCCATACGGTATCCGGATAGGGCATATTGGTATACATATCTCCCATATCGTAGAATGCTGTTTCACCCAGACCGTAAAAGCCTGAGATCAGATGCCGTCTGGCAAGTGCAACCAGCAGTCCTGCTTCAATCTCATCTATGTTTTCCGGAATGTCAGACAGCGTCAGCTTTACTGCGCGGTTGTCCATGTCGATTCCGAATCCCGGCTGCCCGTATTCACCTACGGTGCAACGGAAACTTGCGTCATAGCGATCCTGAATGCCCGGAAAATACGCTTCAAGCACCTGTGCGATCTGCATGCCGGCATCATCGAGATCAACCTCATCACGAAGATCAAACTGCATCAGATTCGTATTCGGCTGAACAAGAACAATGGAATTGCTGCCAGGGGATGTCAGATAGATCTGAGCCGGTTTGCCGTTCCATGTCCCTTGTCCGATCAGCTCATAGTCTGCAAACGCATCCCATGTGGTATTGCCCCACCAGCTCGGCAAGCCCGCTGCCTGCACGCGCATCCCCGTCACCGGCAGACAAGCCAGCGCCAGCAGCATTGCCGCAATCCGTTTTTTCATTGTTTTTTTCATAAGATCACCTCATTTCAGTTGGTTCGGCAGCATCCTGCGCGGGCGTGAAGCTCCGTGCGATCTCCAGCATGGAAATCAGATCTGCCGTGTTTCCCTGCATGCAGAAGCCCTCGCCGCTGCGGAACCAGTACAGCGTACAGGTCTCCCCTTGCAGCAGGAAGAATCCGTGCGAACGATTGAGCCCCAGGTCGATCAGCTCGCTCTCATCCTCCACATCGAGGATGAATTCCGCGTATTCACGCTGTGTCACCGTGAAGGTCTTCTCCCCGGCTTCGACGTCGTAGGTGCGCCCGGCATCCGCATCCGTCACCGCCAGCAGCGCCACGGAATGCCCTGCCACATGGTATTCCTCCAGTGCGCCGTCCGGTTCCGGAAAATCATCCGTACAGATCACCTGCTTGTGGTCAGGGTACTGCATCACCGCAAATCCGGTGAGCTGTATATCCGCCTGCTCCGGCATGCTCTGTGTGGCCGGTTCAGTCTGCGCTTCCGTGGCCGGCTCCGGCTTTGTCTGCGCTTCGGTGACCGGTTCCGCAGGCGCCGTCATAATCGGCTGTACAGCGGGTGCCTCTGTCACGGGCGGCTGTGTCTCCTGCGAAATGACCGCCTGCGTTTGTGCTTCTGTGGTCTGCATGACCGTTTCCGGCTGTGTCTGCACCGGGATCAAGGCCGCTTCGGTAGCGGTGGTCATGGGCGCCGCGGTTTCTTCCGCGGTTTCTGCCGCAGTCTCGGCTCCGGGCTGCGTTTCTTCGGTAGTCTCCTGCATTGCCGGTGCAGGCTCCTGCGGGGGTCGGGTCTCGATCCGCTGCTGCTTTGCATAGACACCGGTCAGCAGTCCGACAGTCAGCAGCAGACAGGCAGCGATCCCCATGCCCCGGTACAGCCGGAGCCTTCCGGGATGCGGCGTATTCTGGTATTTCTGCCAGCTCCTTTCAAACAACCGGTCATCCGGCTGCGGGGCAGGGCAGAGAGAGCCGATCTCCTGCAATGCTGCTTCATTCTGCGTATACCGCAGGGAATCGAGGGTATGTGCGATTTTCATGGTATCACCCCATTTTCCGTAAAATCAGGATCGGCTGTCAGGCGTTCTTTCAATTTCCGGAGAGCCCGGCTCATCCGCACACGCACGGTCACCGGATGCATCCGGAGCGTCCGGGCGATCTCGGCGGAATTGCATCCGTAGAAATGCCGCAGCAGCAGAATTTGTGCATCCGGTTCGCCCAGGTCACGGATATGCCGCAGCAGCGTCTTTTGCAGATGTGCCGCTTCCAGATCCTCCTCGATCTGCTCCTCCGACGCCATCTGTCCGACGATCTCCTCGTCGAGCGGCAATGCCGGATCATGTCCGGCGAGCCGATGGAACAGATTCACCGCACGCCTGCGGGCGAGGGTTCCGAGGAATCCCTGCAGTGCGCCGCTTTCGACCTTGTCAAACTGCGAGAACAGCTCTGCGAAAATGTCACTGACGCATTCCTCGGCATCCTCCTTTGTCCCGACCGTGCGGATCCGGTTCCACACGATATGGTACACATACGGATAATACTGCCGGAACAGCAGCCGGAATCCCTCTTTCTGTGAACGGCTGACAGCCATGCGAAGTTCATCCTCCGTCATGTCGGTTCACCTCATTTTGAAAACATGGTAGCGCTATTGGTGCTTTCATTGACTCTAATCCGGATTTACAGGAAAAGTGTTTCATCCTTGCAGGAAAAAATTCAGAAAAAAGCCGCTGCGGGCTGACCACAGCGGTTTTCACGCGTTATTCAGCGGCATCCGTTTCCTGTGCGCCGATGCGGATGGTATGCAAAGAATCCCAGTATTCCTGACGCAATGCCTCGTCTGCATCCTTGTCCAGATAATACGTCACCTGTAGGTATTCCCGGTAGGCCGGCAGCTCACAGAATGCATAGAATGCATAATACGGCCCGTCCTTCACACTGACCAGATACCCCGTGAAGCCGTCCGCGACTGTGATCTCATCATAGTCGATCAGCTCCATGTCCGCGGCCACGGCATTGGCGCTCTGGCTTGCAGTTTCGGCCATTTCCACCAGCTCCACATCTGCCGAGCAGAAATGGTCGCGGTTCACATCCGGGCTGACCCACCAGAGGGGGAGTGCAGCACGGATGATGCTGCCGCCTTCATTCTTGGTTTCCCATTCATCGGTATCGGCCGGCTCATAGGTCATTTTGTCGGGAAGCTCGATGGAAACGTCACTGCTGCCGATGCTCCTGTTGTAGGTCGGCACGATGAAGGGAGAAGGCTCCTCGACCTCGGGCAGATCGGACTGTCCGGTGAAGCGGAAGCTCTCAAGGGATGCCATCACAGTTTCCAGATCGTCCGGATCGGTGAAGCCGTACCAGACATTGATATACTGGTTGTCCGTCATCGGGTAGAAGCAGTTGACGGAATACGCACTCTCGTCAAAGTGCGAGGAGCACCAGAAGCCCACCGTGGCAGGGGGATTGCGGATGATGCCGGTATCGGTCTCAGCGCCGTTCCTTTTGAGTGCTTCTGCGATCGTATTGGCAAATGCCTGGGCATTTTCGTAATTCGGACGCTCCAGATATTCGATGCCGATGCGGATGCGGTCGTTTTCTTCGCATTCGAGAAGCGTCTGGCAGCGCCCCTCCTCATCCTCCTTGATGTAATCGGAGACATACCGGAGCGCGATGCCCTGCGGAACAGTGATCGAAAACCGGTAGACATCGTCGCGGTACACCGTGTCATGTGCAAGATCCGATACGTCCTGTCCCCAGGCACCGTACCATGCATAGGAATCGGCCAGCAGATACACCCCCGGCTCCGGAATCTCCGCGCCGATGCTGCCGGCTTCGGTGTCAAGCTCCGATTCGATTGTATCGTAGGATCCCTCTTCTTCGCTGTAATGCAGCATGATGAGATTCTCCGGCGGAATGCCGTCCATTTCCTCCGGATTATAGTAGAATGTCAGCCTGCCGCCGTTCCACGATTCGTCCGTGACCTCCACGGGGGCGCCGAAGCGTCCGACAACGCCGTTGTGCAGGACATTGCTGCGATGCTCATACACAGCTCCGTGCAGCGTTCCCGTGAGCTCTGCACGAAGCACCTGGGGTTCCTCTCTTGTCCAGAGATCACAGGAAAAGTACCGGGGCTCTGTGGATAATTCGGCTTCCGTGACCGGCTCGTGACTGACCCTGTACAGGGAATACAGGATCCCGCAGGAGCTCATGGACAGGCACATCCCCAGTGCCGCTGCCAGTGCGATGATGCGTTTCATAGATTTTACCGTCCCTTCCTCATGGCCTGTTTCCGCGGAGGAAAACAGTTCTTGTAATGATTATACCACAGCAGCGCAGAAAATGCAAGCAGAAAGCACCGCCTCCTACCCCGGAGGCGGTGCTTTGCAAAGATAGAAAAGAAAGGAAACTGATATTGAGACTATATCATTTGCATGTGGGGATCATACGAGCCCCTGACGAACCATCTCATCTGCAACGAGCTTGGCAGCGGCTCTGGCTCCGGCCTCGGTGAAATGGGTCATATCGGTCGTGCCGGTCGAGCACATGTGGTACTTGTACGCAGCATCATAGCCGATCTGGTTGTAGTGATCGACCATCAGGGAATTGAGATCGATCAGCGGGATCTGGTAGTAATTCGCAAGCATGCGCATGCTGTCGCAGTAGTTGGTGTAGCTGCCGACAAACTTGCCGTCCTTCATGGACTTCAGGCCGATGACGGTCGTCACCAGAACAGGGGTTGCACCCTTTTCCCTGGCGCCCTCGATGTACTTGGCCATGTAGTCCTCATAGCTGCCGGCGGTGCCCGGTACCTTCCCGCAGGTCGGTGCGTAGCGCTCCGGCTTGTTCGATCCGGCGTCGTTGATGGCGAACTGGATCAGGAGGTAATCGTCCTTCTTGATCGTGCCGAGAATGGTGTCCAGTCTGCCGTTGTCGTAGAAGCTCTTGGAGGAGCGTCCGGCAATGGCCTGGTTGGAGACAGTCACGCCCTGCGGCAGATTGTCTGCCAGGTAGGCGCCCCAGCCCTGCTGCGGTGCATCGGATGCCTTGTAGGTCTGTACGGTGGAATCGCCTGCAATGTAGATCGTTCTGCCGTCAACCTTCTGAATGACCGGTGCAGTCTTGGCTTCCGTGAAGACCTCGGCAGCCGGTTCGTAGGTCCATTCGGTTCTCAGATAATCGAAGTTCGGGCCGCCCTCAGCAGTTGCGGAGGTCAGGCGGATGGTGTTTCTGCCCTTGTGCAGCGGAAGCACGATGCCGCGCTCCTCCCATGTCGTCCAGTCACCGGTGGTCAGGAAGTCCTGCATCCAGTAGTCTGCGCTGCCGTCTACCTCGATCTTCATCTGACGGTTGGCGGCGCTGCCGTTGGCCGTTCCGAAGGAGCACAGATAATTGCCGTCCTCCTGTGCGAATACTGTCCATTCGAGAGCACTTCCGGTCTCGTTGTCCAGGTTGACATAGGCATTCTCGCGGAAGCCCTTGTTGGTATTCTCCTGCACGCCCTTGCTGACAGTCTGGTCAATGGCGTAGGAAAAGCCTGTTTTGTTTTCATACGCAGGCATTGCGGCACCGGTCGTCAGATATTTCTGGAGTGCCACGGCATCCACAAGGGATACCTTGCCGTCGGCATCCACATCTGCACGGCGCATGCCGTTTCTGCCGAGTGCGCCGGCGGTAAGCTGACGCTTCATGATGGCCATGTCGAAGACATCCACCACGCCGTCAAAGTTCAGATCGCCGTAGATGAAGGTATCGGGATGCTCCGGTTCTGCCGCCGTAACTGCCGGATTCTGCGGATTCTGCGGATTTTCCGGCTGTGTCGGCTGCGTTGTCGGTTCGGTTGCCTGGGTGCCGGGCTCGAGCTTGGCTGCGGCAGCAAACAGCTCTGCGAGCTTATCTGCGCCTGCACGGTTGGGATGGAGGGCGTCGCCGTTCATGTAGAGCGCGGTCGTCTTGTCCGCACCGATCTGTGCGCAATACTGCTTGAAAGGCGTGAACAGGTCGATCACTCTGACATTCTCTGCCTTTGCCACCTGGTCAAGCTCGTCGGAGAACCAGCGCTTGCTGACATTGCCGGCCACATCGCCGTTTCTGCCCTGCTGCTTGACGAGAATGACCTCCATGCCCTTTGCCTTGGCACGCTTGGTCATGTCGGTGATGTACTTCTTGTATTCATCACCCTTGTAATACTTGGAATCGTTGATGCCGATGGAAATGACGTAGACATCCCCGGGCTTGCCGTACGTTTCGATGGCGGTGAACTGGCCGGCGTCGATGAATCCCTTGGCATACTGGCCGGATGCTGCCATATTGCGGATATTCCAGCTCTTGTCCACATGGTTTCCGAGCATCTGTCCCCAGCCGGCCTGCGTGCTGGTGTTCAGCGGGTAATAATTGCAGACCGTGGAGTCGCCGCAGATCCAGATGGTCGGCGGGAGGACTGCCTGATCGGAAACCTTGGTGATCTCAATGCTGCTGATGGAGTAGGCATAGCCCTCCTTGCCGGCAGCGGCGCGGATATTGAGCTGGCCGTCCGTGACCGGTACCAGGATCTCATCGACGGCATTGTTGCCGGTCATGTTGACGATCTGGAGCATATTCTCCATGTAAACGCTTGTCCGGGCGGTGTTGCCGAGGGTGACCTTCACCCGGTACAGACCGTTCGGCAGATCCACATTGAAGGTGGTATTGCCGGTGAACTGCACGGCATCGCTCAGCTCATTCCTGCCGGCAGCGGCCACATCCTTCACATCGTTTCCGGAGAAGCCGTAGCCCTTGCCCTTGTCATACTTCTCGGATGCCTTGACGGAGGTAAAGCCGTTCTGGGCATTGGCGCCGAGATCGAATTTTCCGTTCCATGCGGTCACGGAAGGCTGCGTCGCGGGCTGCGTTGCAGGCTCCGTGGCAGGCTGGGAGGGATTCTGTGCCTGCGGTGCATTGTTCAGACGGATGTCGGGACGCGCCGGAAGCGGTGCATCGGATCCGAGGTAATAGCTGACATGCGGCGGCTGGTTGTAGGAGCTCTGCTGGCAGGCATTCTGAGCGCGGTACTGCATGTCATGCATGAGCGTGGTCAGACGTACCTTGGTGGGATCTGTGGTACACCAGATGCGCAGCTTCTGGTTGTCATCCGTGCGCAGGATCAGCTCCTCGCGCCAGTCACCGAAGAGATCGACCGTCATGCACGGAACGGATTTCGAGCTGTTGTTCGAGCCGCATCCGTTGGCGGTGAAAATGCCCTTGACGGTGTTGGCGGCGGTCATCTTGGTGATCTTGGTGCCGTCGAGGATCTCGCGTTCCAGATCGCCGTCCCAGTAGATGAAGAAATTCTGTGCAGGTCTGGTGCCGCCGATCTTCTTGCCGCTCTGGTCGTAGACATTGCCGTCGGCAGCGCCCCAGAATTCGGCGCCCTTGTTGCCTGCCCAGACATTGTCGGCAGCACAGCGGCCGGTGTCCTTGGTATTGTTGATGTGGAAGATGACCTTGCCGGTTTTCGCATCAATGCAGGATTCACCGAAGGGATTGTCCTCGTGGCATTCCCAGAGCTCCAGACCGGGGCGGTCGGGGATCAGGTCGCCGAGGTGCATCGCATCGCCGTGAAGCTGTCCGGTCGTCCAGAGCAGCTTGCCGTTGTCGTCGATCGCGGAGGCACCCATGAATACCTCCTGCTTGCCGTCGTTGTCGGAATCGGCGGCCATCATGTTGTGGTTGCCGCAGCCCCAGCCGGGGGTCTTCTTGTCAAATCCGGTGTCATAGACCCAGCGCTTGACGAGCTTGCCGTCCCGGACATCCACAGCCGAAACGGTCAGCCGGGTGTAATAGCCTCTGCCGTAAAGCGCGGACGGATGCACGCCGTCAAGGTAGGCAATGCCGCTGTTCATGCGGTCCACGCGATTGCCGTAATCGTCGCCCCAGGTAGCTTTGGTCACCTGGCCGCGGGCAACGGGGAAATCAATGGTATCGAGTGCCGCACCGGTCTGTCCGTCGAAAAGGGTCAGGAATTCCGGGCCGGTGAGGATGCGTCCTGCGCCGTTGCGGTACACCTTCGAGCCGTCGCCGATGACCTTGCCCTTGCCGTCCTTGGTGCCGTCGGCGGTCTTTGTGATCAATTCTGCTCTGCCGTCGCAGTCAAAATCTGCAACACACATCTGCGTGTAATGCTGACCGGCGCGGATGTTTTTGCCCATGTCAATGCGCCAGAGCTGCTTGCCGGTGAGGGTGTAGCAGTCAATGAAAACGTTATCGGTCACGCCGTCCTGGGAATTGTCCTTGGAATTGGAGGGATCCCATTTCAGAAAGATCTCATACTGACCGTCTCCGTCCACATCACCGACGCTGCAGTCATTTGGCGAATACTGTGCGCCGGGGCTGTTGAGCTTGATGTCGAAGTAATTGGTTCCGGAGGAGAAGCGGCATTCCTCGGAGGAGATCACCTTGCCGCCGGAGAGGCAGTCCACGCGGTACTTGCCGCCGGTGGCATTGTCCTGGTAGCAGGTCGGATCGCCGGATTTGCCGGTGTAAATGAGCTTTCCGTCGCGGTAGAGACGAAATTCCGCATCATCCGGATCGTCGGCATTCCAGCGCCAGCTGACGAAGGTTCCGCTGCCGGATTTCACAGCATAGATACCTCTGTCCAGGTACTCCATGATGGCGGTGCCGTTGCCGCCCACGCCGTAGTCGGCAGAGGCTGGAAGTGCCGGTGCCATGGAAGCGCAAAGCCCGAGTGCAGCGATCCATGCGGCGATACGTCTTTTGGTATTCATAATAATTCCCCCTTGCTGAATGTGTCTGATTCGTTTCCTCTTTGTGAAGAACTTTTTATCTGGTAATTCTATTATAGCAAAGCCGAAAACGTTTCACAATTACATTTTCGATCATCCAGATGACGTTTTCAATCATCTTTGTGCATCAGGGGGGAGAGCCGGATCTGTCACAGGAAAATGCAACAGCGCTTTTCGGATCGGAGTTGACAGAATCAGGAAATTGCATTATAATAAAAGTAACAGCAATCCGCATCAGAGAACACGAAATTGCCCGGAAGGGAGGCAGGTATATGGTCATTTATCAGCTTGGCTGGCACTGGGAGCATCCGGATACGCTGGCCATTGAACGTCCGAACGGCCACTTCGGCACACAGGTATTGCTGGTGCAGTCGAAGGGCAGACTTATCATGGGAGAGACAGAATACCATGTGGAAAAGAACACGGTATTTCTCATCAAAAGCTGCGTGCCGCACTGCATTTATGCGGACGGCGAGCCCTACTGCGATGACTGGATCCGCTTCAGCATCGAGCAGGAGGACAATGAATTCATCGACGGTCTGGATCTGCCGTTTCATGTGCCGATCCCGCTGCAGGATGACGGTATTTCCGAGCTGATCCGGGCGTGCGAAACGATTTTCAAATCCGATGTGGTTGGCAAGCAGGAGACGATCCACCATCTGATGACCGCGATCCTCCTGCACATCAAGAGCCAGTACAAGCCGCCGGAAAAGGTGCAGCACAGCTACTACGACCAGGCACTTGAGGATCTCCGGCGCAGCATCTTTGCCGATCCCGCAAAGGACTGGAGCATTCCGGAAATTGCCGAGCAGCTCAGCCTGTCCGAATCGCATTTCCGCCGGCTCTATAAATCCCGCTACGGTGTTTCCTGCATCAAGGATATCTGGACGAGCCGCATGGAATATGCCAAGCAGCTTCTCCTGACAACGGAGCTCTCTGCCAATGAGATCGCAGAGCGCTGCGGGTACCAGAGCTACGAGCATTTCTCGCGCTCCTTCGTCAAGTATGCCTGCGTCTCGCCCAACAAATACCGGGTGGAGCACCGGGATCTGTAACCGCGCAAAAAAATCCCCCCAAACGAGGGGGATCCGGATTATTGTTTGCGGGAGCCTGCCCTTTCTGTCAGCCGGACAGATTCCTTCAGGCCGGTGATCCTGTATTCTTCGCGGTAATGGCTGAGCGCCTGGTCATAGGTCAGATTGCCGAAGGCCTTGTTGACCTTGCCGACTGCAAGCCCCATGATCCGCAGCGGCAGCGTGCAGCCCGGCACCAGCAGGATCCGTTTTCCATGTGCGGCGGCGATCATCTGCACCAGCCGGCTGGTATTGGAATATTCTGCATTCTGCGGCCAGAAGATGCCGCGCTCGTCATGCTCGATCATCAGCCGGACAAATTCCGTGAGATTCCCGATATAGAGCATAGATCTGCAATTGTCCACATACGGAAAGGCGGGCAGCTTTTGTGCCAGCTTTGCCAGCAGCGGATAATTCCCCTTGCTGCCCGGGCCGTAGATCATCGGCGGGCGCAGGATGACGACCCGGAACCGCTCGTCCTCGAGCTTTTGCAGCCCGCGTTCAGCACGCACCTTGCTGTCACCGTAGCAATTGGCAGGGCTGACCGGGGTATTTCTGGTAATGCGCTTCTGCCTGCCGATGGGCGCACTGTCCCCGTAGACAATGGCGCTGCTCATGAAAATAAACTGCCGGACACCCTCGCGCTTTGCCTTCATCGCCGTGCGAATGGTCAGTCTGGTATTCACATCGTAATAGAGCTTTGCACGCGCCTGGCTGATCCGGCCGCTGTCGGCATGGGCGATGCCTGCGACATGGAATACGGTATCATGTCCCCGGAAGCTCTTTGATTCCCAGCCGTCACCGATCATATCCACGGTATCGGTCTGGTACCGCTCCGGCCATTTTTGCAGATAATCGGCAAAGGAAGTGCCGATGTAGCTGCCGGCGCCTGTGATGAGAATGCGCTTCATGATACATGCTCCTTTGCTCCGGCAGGCTTTCCGGTGCCGCCCTCGACAACGCCCCGGCTGTTGAGTGTGGCGGCGACAGAGCCCATGAAAATGCGGGCATCCATGAGGAATCCCGACAAGCTCGATTTTTTGAGCGCATCGGCATAGACCCCGTCAAGGCGTGCCTTTTCCGGAATTTCCAGTTCATCCCGGCCGCTGATCTGTGCAAGCCCGGTCAGGCCGGGTCTGATGTCGTTGGCGCCGTATTTGTCACGCTCTGCGGTCAGGAAATCCTGATTCCAGAGAGCCGGCCGCGGGCCGATCAGGCTCATGTTTCCGGAAAAGATATTCCAGAGCTGCGGCAGCTCGTCAATGGAGGTTCTTCGGATGAAGGCACCTACCCGCGTGATGCCGGAGGCGCCGGCGTGCATGTGCGTGGGAATGTCCGACGCAGTATGCATGCTGCGGAACTTGATGAGGCGGAAGAAGGATTTATCCGTTCCGACGCGCTTTTGCATGAAGAATGCCGGCCCCGGATCATCGGCCCTGACAGCGGCCGCGGTGACGGCGAAGACCGGTGCCAGCGCGACCATTCCGGCGAAGGAAACGGCGACATCCAGACCGCGCTTGACGTATTTCTCATAGAAGGTCGGAAGGTGCTCCGTGCGGCCGACAGTTTCGAGATGTCCCCGGAGCCCGTCTGCATTGACCGGCTCATCTGCATTTTCAATGAATACCACACGCTTGCTCTGCATGGGGCTTTGTTCCTCCGGACTGCCGGCATAGACGGAGTCCGGGTACTGCTTCTTTGCAATATGCCGCATGACCAGAAAGGCGGTGCCGAGTGCGGCACCGGCGGCAAGCAATGCTGTCTGATGTTGTTTGTTCACGATCAATTCCTCTTGTTTCTGTGTGATCGGCACGGTGATGGTGCCTATTCTGTAATTGTAGCACAGGAACGGAAGAAAGTCAAGGAGATGCCATGGAGATTCTGCACTATATCGCAGGCCCGCTGATCGGGGCTGTGATCGGATATTTCACGAATTATATCGCCGTCAAGATGCTGTTCTACCCCCGGCGGGAGATCCGGGTATTCGGGCACCGGCTGCCGTTCACACCGGGCGCGATCCCAAAGGGAAAGGCAAGGCTGGCGCATGCAGCCGGACAGGTCGTTTCCGGGTCGCTGATGACCAAGGAGGTGCTCACGCAGCGCTTGCTCGACGGTGCGATCGAAAACGAGATCGCAGATCTGGTGATCCGGCAGCTTCGCGGGCGCGTGGATGAGGAGATCCGGCTGCTGTCGGGCATGTCGGAGGAGACCTACCGGGAGCGCAAGGAGCAGGTCTGTGCGCTTGTCAGCAAGGAGATTGCGCAGTCTGTGGATGTCCGGCCGGTCATCCGGGAGAAGGGCGCACAATATCTGATGGAGCATGCGCACGGAACGGTGCTTGCGGTATTTCTGACAGAGAAGCGCTGTGCAAGCCTGGCGGAATCCATCGGGAATGAGCTGCAGATGCAGATCAGTGAGCATGGTGCCGAATACGTCAGACCGGTCGTTTCGGAAAAGATCGACAGCATCGACAGCCAGACGGCATCCGCGCTGCTGGCACAGCTCGGCATCGGGGAAAATACGGTGCGCAGCGCCGTCATCGGCGCCTACCGCCGCATTGTGGAGGAGCATGTGGAAACCGTGCTGGCACGGCTGGACATTGCCACGGTCGTCTCGGACAAGATCAATGCCATGTCTGTCGAGGAGGTCGAGGGGCTGGTATTTGCCATGATGAAAAAGGAGCTGAATACCATCGTCAGCCTCGGTGCGCTCATCGGGTTTGTACTGGGGCTGCTGAATTTGTTTCTTTGAAAAGATCCCTTTCCTCTGCGGCTTGCGGAGGGAAGGGATTTTTCA
>CACZPI010000130.1 GCA_902783005.1 uncultured Ruminococcus sp.
ATTCCGGGAATATCTGCGGGAGCATCTTCCGGAGGAGATCGCAGAGGCGCTCTGGAACCGGCGTGATCTGTGCATCCCGATCGAATACGAAAAGACAGACGACAGTGCAATTCCCGTCGGCGCCAGCAAATCCGGCGGCGCTCCGGATCTGCCGCCGTCGATCCCGTATCCGACCATGTGCGGATTTCGCTGGAAATCCCCGAAAACCGGTGAGATCCGCGAGGAATACCCCGAAGAATCGGCCATGCAGCTTGTGATGCAGCTCAATCTCAGGGAAGTGAATGACCCGATGGGGAGGCTTCCGAAGGAGGGAATGCTGTATATCTTCTGGTCGGGGGAATTCGGATCGCTCACCTCGAACCGCTATGCGGAGTATGAATGCTTCGGAGACAACCGCGATGTATTCCGCGTGATCTATTACAATGGTCTGGAAATGCTCGAACGCACACAGCCGCTGTTTCCGTTTTACAAAAAATATTTTGAGGAGGCCTTTGAGAGCTATCGCGTGACGTTCAGTGAACCGAAATGGGATATTGATCCCTACGCCTTTACTGAAGCGGCGGGGAAAGCCTCCTGGAGCGTCTGCGATTTCGACGAATATAACGAAGAGGGCGACAAGCTCTTTGGCTATCCGACCCATCAGGCCAATGCCCAGCCGCCGGGTGAGGGCTGGAAGAATTTTTTGCAGTATGATTACAATGCAGGCTGTATCTGGGGGCTGTGGTGGTATATGAAAGAGAATGCCATCCAAATCGGCTTCCCGAAGGATGCCTTCGCAATGGAGGAGGAATGTGACTGACATGAAACGAATCATTTGCATGGCACTGGTGCTTGCCTGCATGGCAGGGTATTCCGGTTGCAGTTCGCCCGGGACATCGGCAGAATCCGGTGCTCAGCCGGATCCTCCCGCAGAAACCATGACACCGGAAACAGCCTCCGTCCAGGACTGGGGCGCTGCCTACAAGGCAAAGATCCGCGAGGTTGCAAACGGCTATTCGCCTATGTTTTCCATTCGTGATATTGGTGGGGATGCTGTACCGGAGCTGATCGTTTCGGCGGACGGCGGCACATATTTCTACGCCTATCAGGACGGTATCCGTGAGATTGCGGTGCTCGATGCCGGTTATATGGAGTATTACCCGGAAGACGGCGTGATCGTCTATACCTCCGAGCCGGCGCTGAACGGAAAAACAGACCGGTATGCATCCTGGAACGGCCAGGAAATGACAGATCCGGGAAAAGGCGGCAGCGGGGATCACCTGCGGCTGTCCCGGGATTTTGACTGCACAGACTGCATGATCGAAGCTGCCTGCACCGAGAAGGCGTCCTGGCAGGAATGCTATTCGGATTTCCTGAATGCCTACATTGCGGAATATACCATCAACGCGGAAACAAACCCCACGACCTTCTCTCTCCATGATCTGGATGCGGACGGCATTCCGGAGCTTTGTGTTTCGCAGGGAGATTATCATGCTGCTTCTGTCTGGATCTTTACCTACCGCGGTTATCTGGTGTCGTATGGACTGCATGGCGCCTACGGTTCTGTAGGCTGGTATCCGGAACAGCAGATGCTTGGCTTCGGGGATTTGCATATGGGATATTCCATGGCTCTGTATTCTGTACTGAACAAAGAAGCACTTGCCTTCTGTGACCGGTATGTCTTTGAGGACAACAGCGGTGCTGTCATGGAAGAGGATGAGGTATATTATCTTGTCAACGACGAGCAGGTGACAAAGGAAGAATCCGATCGCATTTTCAGGGAACAGATCCCGCAGCAGGATCCGGTATACCTGGGTGCAGATTTCCCGCTTACCCCTGAGAATGTCGCATCTGCGATCGCAGCTTATTAAGGAGGATCTATGAAAACCATTCAGAGTTTTACCATTAACCATGATATTCTGGGCAAGGGCATGTACACCTCCCGCGTTGACGGGGATGTTGTGACCTACGACATCCGCATGAAGATCCCGAACAATCCGGAGGGGGACTATCTGACAAACGGCGCTGCCCATACCTTTGAGCATCTGTTTGCGACCTATGCACGCAATTCCGTGCATTCCGACAAGGTCGTCTATGTCGGCCCGATGGGCTGCCTGACGGGGTTCTATTTTCTGGTGCGCGATACCCTGACGCCCGCGGAGACAATCCGGCTGGTGCAGGAGAGCTTTGCCTTCATCCGTGACTTTGAGGGAGAGATTCCCGGCAGCAAAAAAATCGAATGCGGCAATTACAAAATGCACGATCTCCCCGGTGCAAGAGCCATTGCGGCAGATATGTGCGAGGTATTGAAGGACTGGACAGTGGAACAGCTGGTCTATCCGACTGCGTAAAAAAATCACCCGGCACAGATCCGGGTGATGCTCACTTTTTATGCCGCTTGCCTGTGATCCTTGGCTTGACGATACGCCGGTAGGCTTCACAGAGTCCCGTCAGGGAGTAGTCATACATCAGGAAGAACGGATTGAGAATGACGAGTGTGATGATCCCGCCGTATTTTCCAAAGTCCTCGAATGCTTCAAGGAGATCCGTCAGGCCGAAGAGATGGACGTTGATGTAGAAATACAGCACCATGCTCACATTGAAGAGAACGAGCTTGATGAGCAAGCGCGGCAGCCTTGCCGGGATGCGGTTGAGATACAGCCGCAGGATCGGGTAGCAGCCGAAGAACATGATAAAGATGAGCGCTGCCTCCTTGTCATAGGTGACAAAAAGCGACAGCAGCCCGACAGCGATGTAGGTTACCCATCCCCATTGGATCCCGACCTCTTCGACGACAATGAGGAGCAGAACGCCTGAAATCATCGGCAGTACCAGATATAGAAGGGGGAACACCCCTGTCAGAAACATTCCTGCCAGACAGAATGCAGATACGATGCCGCCTAAGGCAACGCGGTAGCTGACACGATCCAAGGCAGCACCTCCCTGATTAGATTTCTTATAATATTGTACCAGTTCCCGGCGGATTTGTCAAGAGCCGGGGGAATGGAGTGAACCATGCAAGTAAAACCCCGCTATAAAGGCATTCTCCTGATCGTATGCTCGGCATTCTGCTTTGCTTTCATGAATGCCTTTGTGCGGCTGTCCGGTGATCTGCCTTCGGTGCAGAAGAGCTTTTTCCGCAATTTTGTCGCGCTGATCGTTGCAGTAGTAATGTTTGCCCGCGAAGGCGCAAAGCCGAATGTACCAAAGGATGCTTATGTGCCGCTGTTTTTGCGGGCGGCATTCGGTACGGTCGGAATCCTCTGCAATTACTATGCCATTGACCATCTGGTGCTGTCGGATGCGTCGATGCTCAATAAAATGTCTCCCTTCTTTACAATCCTGTTCTCGTGGCTGCTTTTGAAGGAAAAGCTCAGACCGGCGCAGGGTGCCGCGGTGCTGTGCGCTTTTCTTGGAAGCATGCTCATCGTGAAGCCGTCGCTGGATTTCTCGGATTTTTCCGCATCCTTCTCCGGCTTCTGCAGCGGTATTGCAGCAGGTCTGGCCTATGCGATGGTGCGGATCCTTGGTACCAAGGGCGTGAATAAGACCCTCATCGTTCTGTTCTTCTCGGGATTTTCCTGCCTGACGACGCTGCCCTATCTGCTGCTGCATTTTCATCCCATGACATGGGTGCAGCTTCTGACGCTGATCGGTGCGGGTGTCGCAGCGGCGGGCGGCCAGTTCACCATTACAGCCGCCTACTGCTATGCACCGGCCAAGGAAATTTCGGTATATGATTATTCTCAACTGATTTTTGCTACGGCGCTGGGATTTTTCCTCTTTGGCGAGATCCCGGATCTCTGGAGCTTTATCGGCTACGCGGTGATCATTCTGGCAGCAGTTGCCATGTTCTGGTACAATAACTATTATCTTCCGAAGCACACAGCAGAATCCTGAATCGTTTTAAGAAAATTTTAAGTATTCTGTGCTACAATACCAATAATCCCGGATCGCGGGGCTTGTATGAGAAAAATCCAATAGAAAAGGGGAATCCGATATGAAACACACAGTAACTCATTTCCGCCGCAGGATCGCTGCATTGACTGCTGCCGCTGCAATGTGTGCAGCCCTTCCGGCGCTGCCTCTGCATGCCGCACAGACGCTGGCCGGTGATGTGGACGGCAGCGGTGCGGTAGAGGTCACCGATATTGTACTGCTCCAGAAATATCTGGTCGGACTTGAAACGCTCGATCAGACGGCGCTGAACAATGCCAATGTCTATGCGGATGATGCCGTGGATATTTTCGATCTGGCCAGGCTCAAGAATATGGTTCTGACACCCGCGGCCGCACCGGTGACGATCCATCTGGCTGATACAGGCATTTCGGCTGAGGGCGACAATGCGAATGCGGTGCAGATCAGCGGCACGGATGTGAAGATCACCGCTTCCGGTGTGTACTATGTGGACGGCAGCATTACAGACGGACAGATTTTGATCGAGACTGCGGCAGACGACATTGAGGATGTGGAGATCGTGCTGAACGGTGCTTCCTTTGTGAATACCACCAAGCAGGCGATCCTGACATCTGCCTCCTCCGGCAATGACAAGACGAAGATCACGCTCCTTGGCGACAATACCATGACAGACGGAGCGGTTGCGGCCTATACCACTGGCGGTGCAGTGATCTATGCAAACAACAAGCTGACCTTCACCCGCAATTCTACGGGCACGCTTACGATCAGCAGCCTGTTCAATGACGGCATCCATGCCGAAAAGAAGCTCAATCTCAACGGCGGTACCATCAGCATTGATACCGATACCGTCCCTGAGGGCAGCAATGCAGTTCCCGATGCCGACGGCATCACGTCGGACAA
Organism: uncultured Ruminococcus sp.; assembly: GCA_902783005.1. GTDB lineage: Bacteria > Bacillota > Clostridia > Oscillospirales > Ruminococcaceae > UBA3855. Next base: position 4,798 of record CACZPI010000130.1, read on the forward strand.
GAGCATTGAGATCGAGGGTGCCGTGCTTGATCTGGATACCTCGGCAGACGGCATCAAGAGCGACGCCGGCATCTATCTCTATGACGGCGATGTGCAGATCAAATCCGGCAATGATGCGATGCAGGCCGTAACGGAGATCGCTGTTTCCGGCGGCAATCTGACAGCGTCCGGCGACCGCGGATTCCGTCTGACCGGCGATACCTCGACCGGACTTGTCGGCAAGCTCTCCATCACCGGCGGCAAGGTCATGGCGACCGCGACAGACTATCAGGCGGACGGCAATGAGACGATCGACCTGACCGGTACCGCCCAGACGGTGATGCTCTTTGATATGGCGGAGCAGTGGAAGAAGGCTTCTGCGATCGGTGTTGGAGATCTTGAATTTACTGCCAACAAGAAGTATAACTATGTACTTGTTTCCGATCCGGCTCTTGCAGCGGATGGCAGCTATACCGTTACTGTCGGCGGCACAGCGGCGGTTTACGGAGATGCAGCATCCGGTACCTTCCAGAATACCGGTGTTGTGAACCGGTATACGGCTGTGGCCGTGCAGTAAGCGGGATTCCTGGGGTAGGAACGCAGCTTTCGATTTTTCCATTACATTCCTTTATTCATACAGGGACATGCGGCAGCGGGTTTCCGTTGCCGTATGTTCCTTTCTCTTTACAAATGCGGATGAATGTGCTATACTATGAATGGGAGGGATGCTGCATGAAAGAAAGCTTCCGTTTCAAAAGCGGCTGGTACTATCTGTTTTTCGTGGCAGTGATGATCGGATCGCTGTTTATACCGATTCTGGCGGCCACTGTCGCGGTTGAGAGCGGAGGGAATCACGAATCCGGACTCGGGATCGCCCTTGTGATCCTGCTTGTCTGGGTTGCACTTGCAGGTGTAGGGGGCTGGCTGCTTGGTGCCGTGCCGTCTTCCTATGAGGCGGATGAATCTGCCGTGACCTTCCGCATTCTGTTCCTGACGACGCGCGTTTCCTATGCGGACATCAAGTCCATGGAGATCACGCGGGAATTCCAGAAAGCCTTCATCCGCGGAGATATTCCGCATTACGAAGAGCAGCTGCATTTCACATTGCATGACGGTACGGAACACTGGCTCCAGGCAAGGCTTGATCTGGACACGGATGAAATTGCAAGACATCCAGAAAAAACCGAAGAGCAGTTTGAAAAGGGAAAGCTGTGTCAGCTTCACAGATACATTGAATCCCATAGAAAAGGAGAATCCTGAAATGCAATACCAAACCGAAATACACGGATGGATCGCCGCGCATCGTGACGAGATGCTTGCGGATCTGTCTGAGCTGATCGCCATTCCGAGTGTACAGGGAGCCCCGGCTCCCGGCAAGCCGTTCGGAGAGGAGCCTGCACGCGCACTGGCTTTGATGCTGGACAAATGTCAGAAATACGGTTTTGCAACCGAAAATACAGACAATTATGCCGGCAGCGCCGATCTGAATGCACAGGAGCCTTCCCTCGGCATTCTGGCACATCTGGATGTAGTACCGGCAGGGGAGGGCTGGCTGCATGAGCCCTTTCAGATGACCCATGAACCGGAGACCGACAAGCTGATCGGCCGCGGCACCTCGGATGACAAGGGGCCGGCTGTGGCAGCGCTGTATGCGATGCGTGCAGTGAAGGCGCTTGGCATACCGCTCCGTTCCGGCGTCCGCCTGATCCTTGGTACGGATGAGGAAAACGGGTCGGAGGATATGGCCTATTACATGCAGAAGCATACGCTCCCGCCGATGGTATTCACGCCGGATGGGGATTATCCGGTGATTACGCTGGAAAAGGGAATGATCCGGCTGCGTCTGACAGCAGCATTTGACGACGGGAAATCCTCGGTAGTCTCCCTGCAGGCAGGCAATGTCGTCAATGCCGTACCTGCGCTTGCAGAGGCACGCGTGCGCGGGATTGATATTGAAACCTTCCTTGCGACCCGGCAGAAGGAATATCCCGGCACCTCCATTTCGGTACGGATGGAGGGAGAGGAGCTGTATATTGCCGTTGACGGTGTCAATGCCCATGCTTCGACGCCGGAGCAGGGAAGAAATGCACTGACCTGCATGCTCGAGCTGCTTTCGTTGCTGCCGATCACAGGACAGCAGGCAGATGCGATCCGCAAGCTGTCAGCGCTGTATCCGTATGGCGAGACAGACGGTGCTTCCTGCGGCATTGCAGCTGCGGATGACGTTTCCGGTGCATTGACGCTGGTGTGCAGTGTGATGGAACTGGATGCGGGACATATGACAGTCTGGAATGACATTCGTTTCCCGGTCAGCTGCACGGGTGCGCAGCTTGTCGGGCAGATGCAGGAAAAGCTGTCTCCCTTCGGATGTGAAGCGGTGCTGTGCGATGAGCCGCATCATACGGACGAAAATTCCCCCTTTGTTCAGACGCTTCTGCGGGTGTATGAGGAGGTTACCGGAAACAAGGGCGAATGCCTTGCCATCGGCGGCGGTACCTATGTGCATCATATCGAAGGCGGCGTGGCATTCGGTGCGACCTTCCCGGGAACAGATGTCCATATGCACGGCGCGGAGGAATTCATTTATTCCGAGCATCTATTGAAGGATGCGGAGATGATGGCACTGGCCATTGTGGAGCTGTGTAAATAATTCACAGAAATACTTGATTTTTTAGGATCAATATGGTATAATAGTAATATCCTAAAATCAGCAGGAGGTATACCACCATGGATATCAAAGCAAAAATCGAAGAAATCGTAAATAAGGCCAAGAATGACAAGGATTTCATGGCCAAGCTCCAGAAGGATCCGATCAAAACCGTTGAGGATCTGCTGGGTGTTGATCTGCCGGATGAGCAGATCAAGGCAGTTGCCGAGGGTGTCAAGGCAAAGCTCGCAGCCGGTGAGGCTGGCGGCATTGTTGACAAGATCAAGGGCATCTTTGACAAGAAGGACGAATAATGCCAATGCCCCGGTGCCTGCGGCATCGGGGCATAGTATTTGTGAGGATTGATGAATGGAGAAAATTGAAAAAACGAATGTGATGCGGATTCTGGATCAGAAGAAGATCCCGTACAAGAGCTATTGCTATGCCGATACCTCTGCCGTCAGCGGCGTTGAGGTCGCCCAGGTGCTCGGGCAGGATCCGGCACAGGTCTTCAAGACGCTTGTGACCGTATCGGGCAAGAATGTCAATTATGTATTCGTGATCCCGGTGGCCGAGGAGCTGGATCTGAAGAAAGCGGCGAAGGCGGTCGGTGAAAAGAGCATTTCGATGCTCAAGTCAAAGGATCTGCTTCCGCTGACGGGCTACATTCACGGCGGATGCTCTCCCATCGGAATGAAGAAAGCATTCCGCACCGTCATTCATGCGACAGCCGAGGCGCTTCCCACGATCATTTTCAGTGCCGGCAAGATCGGCTATCAGGTCGAAGTCGCACCAGAGCTGCTTGGCAAGGTCGTCCGCTTTACCTATGCTGACATAATTGTATCAACAAATGCCGTTCCTACATCATGAGGAACGGCATCTTTGTTTAGCTGTCAGACTTTCCGCGGCGATACTCTGTCGGGGTAAGACCGAATTCCTTTTTGAAGGTACGCATGAAATGGGAGTAATCATATCCGCATTTGCGTGCGACCTCCTGCAGGGTGTCGGAGGTATGCAGGAGAAGCCATTTGGCATGTTCGAGCTTGCTGCGGTGAATGTCACTGGCACAGCTTACACCGAATGCCTTCTGATAGATCCGGTGGAAGTAGGAGCTGGAGATATTAAGCTGCTCTGAACACATCGCCAGCGACCAGTCACGCTCGGGATGCTTGTAGATATTCCGGCGCAGTTCAGCAAGATCGGCATAATGCAGCTGCTCGGAATAGCTCGGCTGTGCCGCCTTGGCCTTTGACAGCAGCGACATGGCAGCAGACTCGCATTCCTCGGCATTCCGCGGCATCTTCTCCTCTGTCTGCACCGCATATTGCAGCGGCAGGCGGGACTGACCGAGCAGATTCTGGTACTGCTCAAAGCTCTCCCGGATATTCTGCACCAGCAGATTGTGGTAATGGGACTGATCCGGCTCCGTGCCAAGGATCAGAAAATCACCCTCTCCGGCACGCAGACACTTTTCATTGTGACTGCAAACATTCTGGAGCTGTTCGGAAAATGCGACAATGAGCTTATCCTTTTCCAGGCTGCCCCGGGCTTCGGTCAGGCGGTACAGCCCCGTAATGGACAGCGCGATCCAGAAGCGCTTTTCCTTGGAGGCGTATGCGCTCTGCATATAATCCTCCCACAGATGCGGCAGGCTGCGCAGGTTGTACATGCCCGTCATGGTATCCCGTACCTGCGTCAGCAGGTTGTGGTAGGCCAGGCTTTTGAGCGCATTTTGCACCCGCAGGAATTCCAGCGCATTGTTGACCTCGCGGCAGAATCGCAGATAATGGGGATTAAAGCCGTCCACGATATTGTCATACCGCAGGATCGCATATCCGAAGCAGCGATCCTGGAAATGTACCGCTGTGAAGAAGGTGACAGCCGGTGCATCCCCGAGATCCAGATGCTCCTTCGGTACCATATCCGAAATCGGGAACGATTCCGGCGGCAGCCCATAGCAGGTCTGGAGCATGGTGTCGGAATAGCCGTGAACGCGGTAACCGCGGTCATGTACACTACTTTTATCCCAGTCATCGCACAGGCACAGGCAGTAATGCGTCAGGCCATAGTAGCGTTCGTCGATGAAGACGAAGGTGCTGTCATACATTGTCCGCACAAAGCTGTCCAGATTTTCACAGGAGAGCAGCCTTGTAGACAAATTGTTGTCCAGGTAGCTGTCCTCCATCTTCTGATAGTTGAAATCCTTCTCGTCGCCGGAATGCATTTCGGAGGTGCATCCGCAGCTTTCCCGGCAGATGAGTGTTCCGGATTCCTGGAGATACGGCGCCATTTTATCGCCGGTAATCAGCTCATAGAGCAAAGTAAAGGCATTGCGTCCGAGCTGCCGCCACGAGGTGCGGTAGGTGGTGATCGGCGGCACATGAATGGCAGATTCGATCGTGCCGTCATAGCCCGTGACGATCACATCGCCCGGGACACTAATGCCGCGGTCGCGCAGCGCATCACACAAGGCAATGGCCATGGTGTCATTCGCACAGACGATGGCATCCGGAATGTGCCGTTTTCCCGTGGAAAGCTCCTCGGCAAGCTGCCGCGCGGTATAGATCCAGAAGTCACCGAAGATGATGTTTTCTTCCGGAACCGTGATGTCTGCTTCCTTGCAGGCATCGAGAAAACCGGCCAGACGCTCATGGGAGACACTCTGGAAATCCTGTCCGGTCAGGCAGATCATATCCCTGCATCCGTGAACCTCGATCAGATGCTTTGTCAGGACTGCGATCTCTGCCCGGTCATGGAACCAGATGGAGGTGAATGGCTCCGGCTCCATGCCGACGCGAACGATCGGGATCGGACAATTTTCCTGCAAAAAGCGCTGGATATAGTTCCAGTATTCTGTGGAAGAGAAGGTGTAGGGCAGGAAAATAATACCGTCGAGCCGGGAGAAATTGATCATGGAAAACAGGTTTTCCTCTCCCAGGGTAATTCCTTCGTCATTATTCTCCTCGGTCAGTGTGAAGACGTATGCACTCATTCCGCGTGCATAGCATTCCTCCAGCATACCGCAAAGCTGCTGGCGGTTGACCTCCTTGTAGACCTTACCCATGATAATACCGATGCGCTTCTGCATGTTGTTCACTCCCTGCAGATCCGTCGATTACAGCTCCTCCGTGCGGCCGGTCAGGTAGTCCAGGCTTGTGCCGAACAGGTCGGCAATGACTACCAGCACCTCGACAGGCATTGCATGAACACCCCGTTCATAGTTGGCGTAGGTTCTCCGGCTGATCTGCAGCCGATGCGCCATCTCCGTCTGGGTGAAGTGTTCCTTTTTGCGGAGGGTACGGATCCTGTTGTACATAATTTGTCTTGTTGTCGTGAATGCTTCCATTCCGGCAGACCTCCTCTGATTTGATATAGCGGGCTGCAAGCCCTCTATTATATAAGACAATTCAGAAGGTCAGATTTTGACACTTTTTTCGTTTTTTCTGAAAACTTTGGAATATATGTCAATTCCGAATGGCAAAATTTATTCACAATGCCGAAGCAAAACAGCTCCGGAATAGAGAAAGGGCAGGAGAGTGCCTGCCCTTTCTGCCTTGACGGTCAGCCAAAATAACGCTTGTACAGGCTCTCGAAGGCCTTGCCGTGGCGAGCCTCATCTCTTGCCATCTCATGAACGGTATCATGGATCGCGTCAAGATTGAGCTCCTTGGCGCGCTTGGCGAGCTTGAGCTTGCCCTCTGTTGCGCCCTGTTCTGCGAGCATACGCTTGTAGAGGTTTTCCTTGGTGGAATCAGACAGCACCTCACCGAGCATCTCTGCGAACTTGGCAGCATGCTCTGCTTCCTCGAAAGCAGCCTTCTCATAATACATGCCGACCTCCGGATAGCCCTCGCGGTAAGCGACTCTGGCCATTGCCAGGTACATGCCGACCTCGGTGCATTCACCGGTGAAATTCGAGCGAAGACCCTCGATGATCTCCTCGTCGGTCACAGCCTTGGCAACGCCGAGAACGTGCTCGCAGGCAAATTCGAGCTTTCCGCCGCTTTCCTTTACCTCAAACTTGTCGCCGGGCACACCGCACTGCGGGCATTTCTCTGGCGGCTCAGTGCCTTCATAGACATAGCCGCAGACAGGACAGACATAGGTCTTGACCTCGGCCTCTTCAACGATGAACTTCTCACCAGGTACACCGCACTGCGGGCACTTCTCCGGAGCTTCGTCACCCTCATGGACGTAGCCGCAGACAGGACATACATATTTCTTCATAACAGATCGACCTCCTGAGTCAGATGATACGGAGAATGCAGAGGATACTGTCGCATTCTTCACACTCTTATTTTAGCATGACTTTGAAAAAATGTCAATGAAATTGTGTTGCTTTCGTGGATTATCACAAGCATGAATGTTGCTTTTTGTGTATTCTCACGATTTGCAATAATAAAAAATGCAATAAAAAACCATAAACATACATCATAATAAGATGTGCAATATTGACTTGCATTTCGTGTTTTTTAGACTACACCTGTCTATTTTGTCTACTTATTAAGCATGTTTAATAAGTAAATTTATTCAGATTTGTTCAATATTGCCAAAATGAGATAATATTTTTCGTGAAATATACCACTTGTTATTTTTTACATGTTCTGCTATAATGGAATCATCGATAGATAGAAAGGAGTTCATCCGTTATGAAGATGAATGCTATGAAGAAAAGTCTTGCGGTGCTTCTTGCAGCAGCCAGTGCGCTCTGTTCTTTCACTGCAGGGGGGGTACAGGCTGTCACAACTGTTCCGGTCACGACCGGCTATACAGCTACAGCCTCTACAGCATCTGTCGCTGTTTCTGCTTCTGCGGGCTACAGTGAAGGCGCCTATGCGGAGTGGACAGCCGTCTCCGGTGCTACCGGCTACAATGTGTATGCCGACGGCACCAAGATCGACTCCATGCTGATCCGTCAGTATGCCGGCTGCTTCCGTGCGGATGCGCTGGGTCTGAAGGCAGGATCCCACACACTCAGAATCGTTCCGATCATCAGCGGCAGCGAAGACAGCTCCAAGGCCGGCGAGGTCAAGGTGAATGTCACTGCACATGACCGCAGCGGATTCGGCTGGGTGAACGGAACCTCCTCCGGCGCCTACAATGAAGACGGTACCCTGAAGGCAAATGCAACCGTTGTGTATGTGACCGAAAAGACCAAGGACACTGTGACAGTCACGCTCCCGGACAAGAAGGGAAATGCGACAGAGCTCACCGGTGTGCAGAACATCATTACAAATCTGAAGAGCAACACCAAGGCAGGCCCCGTCTGCATCCGCTTCATTGGCAACATTTCGGATCCGGCCAATATGCCCAGCGGTGATCTTTATGTAGATACCGTGACCTGTGGTTTGACGATCGAGGGCATTGGTGCCGATACGACCTTCAACGGCTTTGGTCTGGTCATCAAGAACAGCTCTAATGTTGAGGCCAGAAACATCGGCTTCATGAACTGCAACAGCTCCGAGGGCGATAATGTCGGCCTCCAGCAGAAGAATGACCATATCTGGGTTCATCACTGCGATATGTTCTACGGTGACGCCGGCTCCGATGCCGACCAGGTCAAGGGCGACGGCGCACTCGATACCAAGACTTCTTCCTATATTACCCATTCCTACAATCACTTCTGGGATAACGGCAAGTGCAATCTGCAGGGTATGAAGTCTGAATCTACCGAGAATTATATCACCTACCACCACAACTGGTATGACCATTCCGATTCCCGTCATCCGAGAATCCGTACCTGCACGGTACACATCTATAATAACTATTTCGACGGCAATGCCAAGTACGGCGTTGGCATGACAATGGGCGGCTCTGCATTTGTGGAGAACAACTACTTCCGCAACTGCAAGTATCCTATGCTGATTTCCATGCAGGGCTCTGATATTGCATCCGGTGCCGGCTCCTTCTCCAGCGAGGACGGCGGTGTCATCAAGTCCTTCGGCAACTACATGACCGGTGACAAGCAGAAGTCCTATGTGACCTACCAGCAGGATGCCACCGAGTTTGATGCGTATGAGGCTTCCTCCCGCGCAGAACAGGTTCCGTCCTCTGTCAAGGCAAAGCAGGGTGGCACGACCTACAATAACTTTGATACCAATTCCAGCCTGATGTACAGCTATACGCCCGACAAGGCTGAGGATGTTGTTTCAGTTGTTACCGCCGGCGCAGGCCGTGTACAGGGCGGCGACTTCAAGTGGACATTTGACAACAGCACGGCAGATGAGAGCTATGCGGTCGATACTGCACTCAAGGCTGCACTTGTTGCCTACAAGGATTCCATCGTTGCCATTGGTTCCGGCTTCACCGACAGCACCGATCCGACTGCTACAACGGAGCCTGCGGCAACTACTGCCACCACCACCACAACGGCGACTACTGCACCTGCACAGTCTACCGAACAGACGACGGTGGTTACGGCTCCCCCGGCACAGGTGGATTATGCACAGATCATCTTTGCTTCCCCGAACGGCACCGGCTCCGGTAAGACCGAGGCTGACCCGACCGATGTCCTGACGGCAATCAAGAATGTTCCTGCCGGCGGTATCATTTATCTGCTCGGCGGCACCTACAAGTATAGCGAACGCATCGTTATTGAACAGAGCAATGCAGGTGCAGCAGGGAAGTACAAGACCATTGCCGCTTACAATGGCGCAGACGTCGTTTTTGACTTCTCCGGCGAATCAACTGCAAGCAGCAATTACGGCTTCGTGCTTGACGGCTCCTACTGGCATTTCTACGGCTTTACCGTACAGAATGCCGGCGATAACGGCATGCTGCTGTCCGGTAACAACAACATCGTGGAGATGATGGTATTCAACAACAACCAGGATACCGGTCTTCAGATCTCCCGCTTCCGCAGCGCTGCTGCCACTGTGGCAGAATGGCCGACCGGAAACCTGGTCAAGAACTGCACCTCCAAGAATAACTGCGATGATGCCACAATGGAAAATGCAGACGGATTTGCAGCAAAGCTGACCTGCGGTGAGGGCAACGTCTTTGACGGATGCATCTCCTACAACAACTCCGATGACGGCTGGGATCTCTATGCCAAGGAAGAAACCGGACCGATCGGCGTTGTGACGATCAAGAACTGCATTGCATTCCGCAACGGCTTCACGGAAGACGGCCGCGGCTACGGCAACTGCGACGGCAACGGCTTCAAGCTCGGCGGCGGCGGCATCGGTACCCGTCACAAGGTAGAAAACTGCCTGGCCTTCGAGAATCTCAACTGCGGCTTTACGGACAACAACAATCCGGAATTCGGTGATATGAAGGACTGCACCGCCTACAATAACAACCTTTCCGGCGGTGACAAGGCGAACTTTAAGATCTATCGCAACAGCCCGACAGCGACCTTTGCCAATATGCTGTCCTACACCAGCACGGGCAATGTTTCCAAGACCAATGCCCCCGGCATCAAGGCTGCCAATGACAAGATCGTCGGCACGCTGACCAACGGTCTGTATTACAATGCCAAGTACTACTACACCAAGACTGCCGTGACCATGGAGAACGGCTCCAAGCTCGGTGATGTGGTAACGCCTGCCGATTCTGATTTCATTACCCTGAATGTCGGTGCCATGGGCAACACCGATTTCCACAAGGTCTGGAGAAATGCAGACGGCTCCCCGAACCCCGGCGGATTCGCAGAGACGCCCTCCAACGGCACCTATGCAACACTTGGCTATCATATGAGTAAGGGTGTTTCCCAGGTAGCTACTCCGGCAATTGGCACAGGAGCAACCACGCCGGTTTCGACGGAAACGACTGCTTCCACCACTGCTTCTGAGCAGACAACCACGGAGACCACCGCAACCACTGCCACTACAGCAAATGTTCCTGTTTCCGGTGATTATGTTCACAACTTCACACTCAATGAGAAGAACAGCACCTTCTACACGATCGTCGGCAACATGAATTCCAAGAGCGACACGATCACCTGGAACGGCCTGACGCTCTCGAAGTCCCTGAAGCTCGAATCCGCAACGGCCGTAACCTTTACCGCACCTGCTGACGGCACCCTGACTCTGGTGCTTGGCACAGCGGCAGGCACGATCAAGGTCGATGGCACCAAGTACACAGCAGCGGACAATGTTGTTACTGTTCCGGTATCCGCCGGCAGTCACACCATTGCCAAGGCAGATTCCGGCAACCTGTTCTATATCGCATACCAGCCGGGTGCTGCTGCAACCACCGAAACAACCACGGCTGTGACTACCGAAACGACCACAGAAACCACGGCTTCTGTACCGACTGATACCGATGTGGTTTACGGCGATACGGACGGCAACGGTCAGGTTGAGCTTCTGGATGTCATCCTGCTCAACAAGAACCTGCTCGGCATGGAAAAGCTTGAAGACAAGAGCATGGCCAATGCAGATGTCAATCTGGACAAGAAGGTAGACGGTACCGATTCGCTCCTGATCCTCAAGAGCCTGGTATCCCTTGTAACTCTGCCGTATACCGGTTAAGCTTATTTCTCTCCATTCTTCCCATATAGCACAAATCCCCCTGATTCTGTTAGGGGGATTTGTGTGTTATTCAGCTGTCTGTTCGGGTGGTGCGGCTGCCGGCAGCGTTACTGTGACCTTGAACAGGTCGCCGTCGATCTGCAGGTCGAGGTTACCGTCATGCAGTGCGATCAGGCTTTGCGCGATGGATAAGCCAAGCCCGCTGCCTTCGGTATTCCGGGAGCGGTCTCCCTGCACGAAGCGCTCCATGAGTGCTTCCGCGCTGATGCCAAGCTGATTGGCTGAGATGTTGCGCAGCAGGAGGAAGATCCTGTCACCCTGCTGCATGGCATTCAGATAGACGCGGGTACCGTCCATCGCATATTTGCGGATGTTGGCGAAGAGATTGTCCATGACACGCCACAGAAGGCGTCCGTCAGCGAAGACATACAAGGGATCCTCAGAAATATCGCTGATGATCCGGAGATTCTTTGCATCGAATTGTTCCGTGTATTCCCCAACCATCTGTTCAATGAGGATGCGCAGATCCATTGTCTGCTTATCGGTTTTGATGCTTCCGGTCGTTGCCTTCGAGGCTTCCAGCACATCCTCTGTGAGTTTGCGAAGGCGGGCGGACTGCCGGGAGAGAACGTCGATGTATTCGAGTGCCTGTGTATCCTTTAGATCGAGCTTGGAGAGCAGATCCGTATAATTGATGATGGAAGTCAGCGGAGTGCGGATGTCATGTGAGACATTGGCGATCAGCTCCGTGCGGAACATTTCGCTTTTCAGCCGTTCGGAGATCGCTTTGTTCATGCCGTCTCCGAGAGAATTCAGACAGTCGGCGTGCTCTCGGAAGCGTCCGAACAAATGCTTCTCCGGAATCTTCGTTTCAAAGTCGCCGCCGGACATGGTTCTGCCGCCCTTGGAAAGAATATGCAGATTATAGACCACAGCGATCAGCAGAACGGATCCCGCTGCAAAGAGCATTATCTGCAAGATAATACCAAGCGGTTGGTATACGCTGGCCAGCAGGACATCTGACAGGAGCAGCACGCCGAAGATGCCTGCCAGCACCAGTGCCAGCTGCCAGAATCCGGGAAGTGCGGTAATGCAATCCCAGAGAAACCGGAAAAGCCGACTCAGTCCGTGCCAGATCCCAAGTACGATTTTCAGGATCAGATTATTCCGGAACAGCTCTCCCGTCCGGATGCGAACCGCAAGGGAATGCATCCACCAGAGCACCAGAACGGCACAGAAGAAGAATCCTCCCGAGATCACGCCCAGATTGATGACATGCTCATCTGAAATTTCCAGGATATGGATTGCCAGAGCAAGGGCAGACCCCATGATCATCCCGAGGGCAGCAGTGAATACATCGAACGGCACCCGTTCAAAGATCCCGCCATGCGGTTCCTCCGGATCGCCTGCATAGCCCGACTGCGACAGCAGCAGGATGATGCAGAGCAGGAAGCAGACGGCCGCTGCTGCGGTCACAGCGGGAATGACATACCGGAGCTGATACCTGCGGTAGACTGTGCTGCGGACAGTGTAGTAGTGATCGTGCGCTGCAAGATCTGCCCGGACACAGCCGGTGATGTAGTACCCCGGCTCTGCATGCGGGATCTGGTAGGTCACATGTGCATAGGTCTGCGGTTCCTCTGCCGGATCGGGTATGCGGTCGGTATATTCCAGGTAAGGCGTTCCTTCGTCGTCGAACCGGAATTTGCAGTAATAATTTTCATCGTCATATCCTTCTACATATACGCCCTGTTCATCACTTCCGGCTTTGGAATCGTGCAATGCGTTGACGTCGGGCGTTTCAAAATCGGCAGCCTCCGATGCATCTTCACCGTAGCCGTACCGTTCCCTTTCTTCGTCCGAGGCGATGAGGTATTCCTCGATCATGATATTTTCGGCATTTTCCGGATAGCTGAATTCCTCCAGCTCATCCCAGCTGATATTGAAGGTCACATCCTCGTAGGTAACATCGGTATAGACCTGCACCCGTGACGCCTGCGGTTCAGCTGCATAGGACTGCAAAAGCGGCTTGTCATCCATATCATAGATGGTAAAATAGAAATTGCTCTGCGATTCATGATAGCCGTCCATAAATCCGTTTTCGAGCTGTGTCCGCAGCTGTTCCGAGATGGTTTCATCAAAATACCCTTCCTCACGCAGCGAAAGGAATTTATTTCGCAGGTTGAACATGTCATCGGCGCACAGGTCATTGATCAGTTCATGGCAGAGCGTTTCGTAATCGGCAGCATAATATCTTGCGTTGTACAGGTACAATGTCACAAATCCGCCGCCTGCTGTGACCGCTGCACTGACAGCATACAGCAGAATCAGGATCAGCCGGAACCATCTTCTGCGGAGCAGGGGAATCTTCTGTTTGCTCATGCACAATGCCTCCTTTAATGCGTTCCGCCGCTGTCGAGCTTGTAGCCCTGACCCCAGACGGCTTTCAGATACCGGGGATCAGCCGGGTTGATCTCGATTTTCTCGCGCAGGTGGCGGATATGGACGGCGATCGTGCCTTCCGCCCCGTAGGGAAGCTCTCCGCGCACGGCTGTGTAGATCTCCTGCGGCGAGAATACACGATTCGGCGACTGCATCAGAAACAGCAGAATGGCGTATTCCGTGGGCGTCAGATTGACGGGCTCGCCGTCTACCGTAACGGATTTTTCGGCATCATTGACCGCGATGTTGCCCACCCGCAGAAGCTGTCCGGCAGGTGTGCTGACAGCGCTGCCAAGCTGTGTATACCGCCGAAGCTGAGACCGTACACGGGCAAGCACCTCCATGGGATTGAAAGGCTTTGTGATGTAATCATCCGCCCCCAGATTCAGTCCGAGGATCTTATCCGTGTCCTCACTCTTTGCGGTCAGCAGAATGACAGGAATATTATAGCTTTCGCGCAGACGCTGCATCATTTCAATGCCGTCCATTTCCGGCATCATAATGTCAAGCAGCACCAGGTCGATCTGTTCCTTCGCCAGAACGTCCAGACCTTTCTTGCCGTTATACGCGGTGTGCAGGGTGTAGTCCTCACCGGAGAGGTAGATTTTCAGTGCGCTGACGATATCGCGCTCGTCATCGCAGATCAGGATGTGATGTGACATAGCAGGCTCCTTTTCAATTCGTACTGATTCTATTATAAATGAAATCTGCAATGGATGCAATAGGAAAAGCATTAAGTTTCGTTTAATTCCCTTAATTCTTCCGAATGGATGACCAGATAACTGCACATACTGTCTGCGGACATATCAATTGTAAACAAAATATGAACTTTTGGAAAATTGCTTGACAAATCAAATTAGATTTGATACAATTGAATTGTACACAAGAGATGTACAGGACAAACAAGCAAGACAGTTCTATCAAGGAAACCGAAAAGGAGGAATTCATCATGAGTATCTATGATTTCAAGGTAAAGAAGAGAAAGAAAGGCGAGCTTGACCTCGCAGAAATGCGCGGCAAGGTCATGCTGATCGTTAATACCGCAACCGGATGCGGATTTACCCCGCAGTATGAGGGGCTTGAGAAGCTCTACGAGAAGTACCATGCACAGGGCTTTGAGGTACTCGATTTTCCGTGTAACCAGTTCGGCAACCAGGCGCCGGGGGATGATGCGGAGATCCATGAATTCTGCACCGCACGATATAAGACCCGGTTTGACCAGCTTGCCAAGGTGGAAGTCAACGGCGAGCAGGAGAGCCCGGTATTTACGTTTCTGAAGGAAGCGGCTCCGACAGAGGAGGTCAAGGGTCTCAAGAACAAGATGACGATGAAGGCCATTGCGAAGATCAGTACGACCGCGCAGAAGCCCTCTGATATTCAGTGGAATTTCACGAAGTTTCTGGTAGACCGCGAGGGCAATGTCGTCAAGCGCTATGGCCCGACGACTGAGCCGGAGGTCATCGACGCAGATATTGCGAAACTGATCTGAAAACGAACCGATTACAGAAAATAGAAGGAGTGATTCAAATGCAGGTCATTGCAGTAACGAAGGAAAATTTTGAGGCAGAGGTTCTCCGATCTGAGAAAACCGTCATTGCCGATTTCAATGCCGACTGGTGCGGCCCGTGCAAGATGCTGCGTCCGGTTCTGGACGAGCTGGCAGCGGAGCGTGAGGATGTGAAGTTTGTTTCCATTAATATTGATGACGAGGATGAGCTTGCAGATGCGTATGATGTCTCTTCGATCCCGTGCCTCGTGGTATTCCGCGGCGGTGCTGAGGTGACCCGCAGCATCGGTCTCAAGCCCAAGGATGCAGTTGCAGCACTGGCAGATGCGGAGGGATAAGGCATGTACGATATTATCATCATCGGCGCCGGCCCTGCGGGAATGACGGCTGCCATCTATGCCAGACGTGCTGCCAAATCCGTTCTGGTGCTGGAGGCAACCGGCTACGGCGGCCAGATCATCAATACCCCGGACATTGAGAACTATCCGGTCGAAGCGCATATTTCCGGATTCGACTTTGCCACGAAGGTCTATGAGCAGGCGCAGGCACTCGGCGCGGAGTTTGTCTTCGAGAAGGCAGTCGGCATTGAGGATTCCGGTGCGGA
Source organism: uncultured Ruminococcus sp. (assembly GCA_902783005.1). Taxonomy (GTDB): domain Bacteria; phylum Bacillota; class Clostridia; order Oscillospirales; family Ruminococcaceae; genus UBA3855. Next base: position 20,451 of record CACZPI010000130.1, read on the forward strand.
AAAGACCGTCATCACGACCAAGAACCGGTATACCGGCCGTGCGGTGATTCTTGCGACCGGATCCGAAAACCGGAAGCTCGGACTGGAAAATGAAGATGCGCTGGTAGGACGAGGCGTTTCGTACTGCGCGACCTGTGACGGTGCATTCTACCGCAAGAAGACGGTTGCCGTTGTCGGCGGCGGCAATACGGCACTCGAGGATGCACTGTATCTCTCCGATCTGGCAGAAACGGTCTACCTGATCCATCGCCGTGATCAGTTCCGCGGAGAGGAATCGACCGTTGCGCGTCTGAAGGAACGTGAGAACATCCGGTTCGTCTACAACAGCACCGTCACGAAGCTGAATGCGGAGAAGAAGCTGCAAAGCATTGAAGTGACCAATCAGGACGGTACGGTGTCCACGATCGAAGTCAACGGCTTGTTTATCGCAGTCGGACGGATTCCGGAGAATCAGAATTTTGCCTCTGTGATGGATCTCGATGAAGCCGGTTATGCGGTCGCGGCAGAGAACTGCCGGACGAAAACCCCCGGCATTTATGTAGCAGGGGACAACCGCGTGAAGGATGTCCGCCAGCTTGTGACAGCCACCGCAGACGGTGCAGTTGCAGCCACAGAAGCCATCAGATATATCGGTACCCTGAAATGAAACATCAGCAGCCCCGGCAGGAAACTACCGGAGCTGCTTTGTGTTCTTTATGCCTGTTTGACGGATTTCTTCTTTCTTTTCTTCTTTTTCTTTTTGCGCTTGGAAGCAGAGAGAACAAGCAGAAGTACGATAATTGCGATCACCAGAACGCCCAGAATGATCAGAATGGCAATGGTGCTCAGCCCCTGGAAGGAACGGTGAAGGGTAAGATTCCCGTCCTTTTCCTTCATGGTGAAATCAGGTGTATCCATGGTAAAGAGGTTATCGCCGGACCATCCATACGCAAAGGTATATTCATTCTTGCCGCCTGTGTAGCTCACACCGATGGCCGAGGAGGAGGTGTTCAGACCGGCATTCTCAATGCGGCTCCCGGCGAAGGTTCCGTTCTTGTCCGAATAGAAGGACAGATTGCTGGTATCGCCGTTGGAGAGCAGGTTGCCCGAGATCGTAACAACACCGCTGACCTGGATCGGGACATTGGACATATCAAGAATGCCGCCGCCGCCCCAGGGCACATCCGGAGAATGTGCGATATTTTTCTGAATGACAGAGCCGTCCTTCAGATTCAGTACCGCATCCGAATTGATAGATAAGCCGCCGCCCGTTGCAGCAGAATTGGATTCCAGGCTGAAGGTCATGATCTCTGCGCTGCCGCCCTGGAGATAGATGCCGCCGCCCGAACCGGAAGCTCGGTTTTTGGTAAACTGGCCGCCGATGATCCGGATGGTTCCGTCTACGGAAGCCAGACCACCGCCGTTCTGGGAGGCAGAATTGCCTGTGACAATACCGCCTGTCATATTCAGCGAGGCCCCCGATCCGCCGAGCATGATGCCGCCGCCGTTGCCGTCGGTTTTATTGCCTGTGATGCTGCCGCCCCACAGATTCAGGCTTGCGCCGGGTTCAACAAAAATACCACCGGCACCGGATGTGCTGTTGCCGCCGCAGAGCTTTCCGGTATTACCAGACTTTGTATCACTCAGATACAGCGATCCGCCTTCCTGAATGCAGAGCACCTCTCCGTTGTCGATCGCGGAATCAAGCGCACGGTCAACCGAGAAGCCGTTGAGATCAATCGTGATCTCACAGCCTGTCGGGACACAGATCACGCCGCCGTTGACAAATCCGCCGCCGTCTTTGCCGAAGCTGCCGTCCTCAGCAGCACGCCAGTCCGCATACAGCGTCACGGTAGCATTGTGCTTGGCAACCGCCTCATTCCACATCGCGGAAGCGCCGCCGGATTCGATCGTGTCATAATAATAAGTGGTCTTGCCGGAAGCGGTCACAGCGCCGACAGCGTCCGGAGGTGCCGATTCTGCATTGACCGGCAGTATAGACAGCATGCCGGACAAACAGAACCCGGCGGCTGCAATACCGATCAGTTTTTGCAGTGTCGATTGATATTTCATGAAAAATCTCTCCGTTCTTTGACTGAATCTACTATTATTATACTAAAAATCCGCCGGAATTACAAGCAAGGAAAAGCCGGATTTTCCTGTACAGGTATTCTATTTTTTGTGTAAAACGACAAAAACGTGTACAATATTTCCATTTCTGTCAGCGCTTTTCCGGGGAAGGACTTGACAAAAACGCAGTTATCCGGTATACTGAATATAATCGTATCCAAAGAGAAGGAGGACATTATGAACCATAAGATCCTGAATAAACTGGAACGGAAATTCGGACGCTTTGCCATCCCGAATCTGATGATGATTGTCATTTTTGGCATGGCGCTCGTGTTCCTGATCGACACGTTTATCAATCCGGAGTATACCTTCAATCTCAGCTCGCTCATCATGTTTTCAAGGGAGGACATTCTGGCCGGGCAGGTCTGGCGGATCCTGACCTTTGTATTCCTGCCTCCGTCCTACAGCATTATCTTTATCGCATTTACGCTGTATTTTTATTACCTGATCGGCACGGCGCTGGAAAGCCAGTGGGGCAGCTTCCGGTTTAATGTCTACTATTTTACAGGCATTATCGGCTCTATCATTGTCGGGTTGATCACCGGGTTTGCCACGAATGATTATCTGAATATGACGTTGTTCCTGGCATTTGCAATGCTGTTCCCGAATTTTGAAGTGATGCTGTTCTTCTTCATTCCGGTGAAGATCAAGTGGCTTGCGTGGCTGGATTCCGTGCTGATGTTTGTCAGCTTCCTGTTCTCCTCCTGGCCGCAGCGGTTTGCACTGCTGGTTGCATTTGCGAATTTCCTGTTTTTCTTCGGGCCGGAGCTTTTGTACCATGGCAAGATGATCGCAAGGCGCATTGGGCTGAAATTCAAGAAAAAGAAGTACACACCGAATGAGCACAAGCAGAACTGGAAGAATCATTGGTGGGATGACCACAACAATAACCCCTTCCGATAATCTTTGATCCAATTCCCTCCATACCAGGCGGTATGGAGGGAAATTTTTGTTTTCTTCAAAAGTCATAGTAAACCTATGTGTTTTATTTGTATAATTTCATACCCGCCTGAATTTTCTTTTCGTTCACGCCTACAAAAAAGAGAATGGGGTATTGACTTTCGGAAGGCAGATGCGTATAATAAAAGCATAGTAAACATACCAAACAAATATGAATACGGTATAAAGGAGCAAAATCATGAAACAGAGCTACTGGCAGGCATTTGCCGCCGGAGGGATCATCCGTTGTTGTGGCTGACCCCCGCAGTTTTCCCGTTGGTAATTTCCCTGTACAATCGTTTATTATAAACAGAAAGAGGTAATAGATATGAAACATCGTTTTTCACGTTTTGCAGCCCTGAGCCTTGCCGTCGTCCTTGGCGCATCCGCCCTGACAGGCTGCGCAGCACAGCCGAGTGATGCTGCCACAAGCGGCAGCTATTCCATCATCAATGTTTCCTACGATCCGACCCGTGAGCTGTATGCAGCCTATAACGAAGCATTCAAGGCACACTGGGAATCCGAGCATGATTCCACGGTGGAGATCACCCAATCCCATGGCGGTTCCGGCAAGCAGGCGCTTGAGGTCGCCAACGGCAATCCTGCCGATGTGGTCACACTTGCCCTGGAATATGACGTCAAGGCCGTTGAGGATGCCGGATTGATCGAACCCGGCTGGGTAGACGAATTCCCGCTGGATTCTTCTCCGTACACCTCCACCATCGTCTTCCTTGTCAGAAAGGGCAATCCGAAGAACATTCTGGACTGGGGCGATCTGGTGCGTGAGGATGTCGGCATCATCACACCGAATCCCAAGACCTCCGGCGGTGCCCGCTGGAATTATCTGGCCGCCTGGGCATGGGCACAGGGTGAATACAACAATGATGAAGCCAAGGTAACCGAATACATCAAGCAGCTCTACAAGAATGTACTGGTTCTGGATTCCGGCGCACGCGGTGCCACGACCTCCTTCGTGGAGAATGGCCAGGGTGATGTGCTGCTGGCATGGGAGAATGAAGCATTCCTCTCTTTGCAGGAATATCCGGATGATTACGAGATCGTTACTCCGTCCATTTCCATTCTGGCACAGCCGTCGGTTGCGATCGTGGACAGCGTTGTGGATCAGAACGGTACACGCGAAGTGGCAACAGAGTATCTGAATTATCTGTATTCCGATGAAGCACAGCGCATTGCCGGTGACAATTTCTACCGTCCTTCCAATGAGACCATTCTGGCAGAGTATGCCGATACCTTTGATCTGAACATCAACCTTGTCACGATCAATGACTTCGGCGGCTGGGACGAGGCGTTTGCAAAGCATTTTGCAGACGGCGCCCTGTTCGATCAGATCTACGAGGAATAAGGAGCGTTATCCATGAAAAAGAAGGTAAGAATCATTCCCGGATTCGGGCTTTCCATGGGTGTGACACTGGCACTTCTGAGCCTGATCGTTCTGATCCCGCTGGCATCGCTTGTGGTCTTTACTGCGAAGATGAGTCCTTCCGAGATCTGGGAGGTCATCACCAGAAAAAGAGTACTTGCCAGCTTTGAGGTAAGCGTTCTGACGGCGTTTATCGCATCTGCGGTCAATGCGGTCATGGGGGTGATTCTTGCCTGGGTTCTGGTACGGTATGATTTCCCGTTCAAGCGACTGCTTGACGGCATGATCGAACTGCCCTTCGCGCTTCCGACAGCGGTTGCCGGTATTTCTCTGACTTCTCTGTATGCAGATACAGGGCTGATGGGCAGACTGTTTTCCAAATTTGGCATCAAGGTCGCATATACCAGACTCGGCATCATTGTAGCATTGATCTTCATTGGGATCCCGTTTGTTGTCCGCAGCGTGCAACCTGTTCTGGAAAAGCTCGATCCGCTGTATGAGGAGGCTGCCGGCATGCTGGGTGCCAGTCGTACCCGCATTTTCTGGAAGGTCATACTCCCGGAGCTGCGGCCGGCGATCTTTACCGGGTTCGGACTTGCATTCGGCAGATGCCTTGGAGAATACGGAAGCGTGGTATTCATCGCAGGCAATCATCCGTATGAAACGGAGATCACACCGCTCATCATCATGTCGGAATTGCAGGAATATGATTATTCCAGTGCAACAGCAATTGCGCTCGTGATGCTTGCGGCAGCATTTCTGATACTGTTTCTGGTGAACCTGATCCAGATCCATAATTCCCGGATTCTGAAGGGAGGTCACTGATATGGCAAAGAAAGATGCACAGGTAAGCTCGCGTGAAGGAACGATCTCCATTCATGAAGAGACCCGCGGCGCCCGGGCGGTGAAATATCTCCTGATCGGCGTCAGTGTTCTGTTTCTGTTTGTCATGCTGGTGCTCCCGCTGGTGACAGTCATAATAGAATCCTTCAAGAAGGGCTTTGGTCAATATCTGAATGCCGTTACCGATGCCGATACGATCAGTGCCACACTTCTGACGCTGGAAGCGACTGTGATCGCGGTGGCAATCAATACGGTATTTGGATTGTTTGCAGCATGGGCAGTTACGAAATTCCATTTCAAGGGCAAGAAGGTGCTGGTGACGCTGATTGATCTGCCGGTGACAGTTTCTCCCATCATTGCAGGTCTCATCTATGTTCTGACCTTCGGACGCCAGAGTGCAGTCTATCCGTTCCTGTCCGCGCATCATCTGGAGGTCGTATACGCTGTTCCCGGCATCATTCTTGCGACGGTATTTGTCACCTTCCCGTTTATCTCCCGCGAAATCCTTCCTGTTCTGGAAGCGCAGGGAACAGATGAGGAGGAGGCAGCCGCCATGATGGGTGCAAGCGGACTGACGATCTTCCGGCGCATAACCCTGCCGCATATCAAATGGGCATTGCTCTACGGTATTGTACTCTGTGCTGCCAGAGCAATGGGCGAATTCGGCGCGGTATCCGTGCTGTCCGGCCATCTGCGCGGCAAGACTGTCACATTGCCCCTTCAGGTGGAGATCTTGTTCGGTGACAATAAATTCATGCAGGCATTTGCTGTCTCATCAATTCTTGTCGTGCTGGCAGTGGTGATTCTGATTATCCGCAGCATCGTGGAATATGTCGGAAAGGAGAAGTAGTCATGTACATAGAACTCAAGGACATCAATAAGACCTACGGAAGCTTCAAAGCCTCGGATCATGTGAGCTTCGGGATCGAAAAGGGAAAGCTCGTGGCGCTTCTCGGCCCGAGCGGCAGCGGCAAGACAACGATCCTGCGCATGATCGCCGGATTGGAAAAGCCGGATTCCGGAGAAATCATCATTGACGGAAAGGTTGTCAATGACATTCCAGCCAGCAAGCGCGGCATCGGATTCGTATTCCAGAGCTATGCATTGTTCCGGTATATGACCGTGTATGATAATATCGCATTCGGACTGCGCGTGCTGAAGACACCGAAAAAAGAAATTGACACCCGTGTCCGGGAGCTGGTGCAGCTGATCGGACTGGAGGGCTTTGAAAACCGCTACCCCAGCCAGCTTTCCGGCGGACAGCGGCAGCGCGTTGCATTTGCCAGAGCGCTTGCGCCGCATCCGCAGGTTTTGCTTCTGGATGAGCCGTTTGCAGCAATTGATGCCAAGGTGCGCCAGGAGCTGCGCAGCTGGCTCAGGGAAATGATCGAGAAGCTGGGAGTGACCAGTATCTTTGTGACCCACGATCAGGACGAGGCGATTGAGATTTCCGATCAGATCATCGTCACCAATCGCGGCAGGGTCGAACAGACCGGTACCCCCATCGACATTTACCAGCATCCGGAAACGGCATTCACATCCGCCTTCTTCGGCGTGACCTCGGAGCTTGCAGATTATACGGCATTCCGTTCCTTTGACGAGATCGACCACTATGACAAGGCGATCATCCGGCCGGAATTCGTGAAGATCACCAAGAAGGAGGAATTCCAGAAATACAAATCCTCCGCTGTTGAGGGGATCGTGGAACGCACGGCATTCCGCGGTAATAGTATCGAATTTACCGTGCGCTGCAATGGCAGCCTGTTTACTGCAAGACGCACGCTCGATGAAGCGCCTGTTGCAGTCGGGGAGAAGGTTGACGTCTTCATCTATCGTATTTTTGTGACGCAGGGCGATGAGGTGCGGATGCTCCAGAACAATGCGATCCGCGAAGAATCGGTGGTGATCTGATTCTCTATATGCAGCTTCCAAATCAGGAGGCTGCATTTTTCTATCTTTTTTCAAAAACCTATTGAAATGATAAGAATAATATGGTATAATACCAGAGGGAGATGATGAGATGGTTTGTCTGAGTATTCCGTTCCAGACGGCAGATGTATCTGTGCGGCAGCACTTTGCCTTTTCAGAGGAGCAGCGTTCTGCGATTCGCCGGCAGATCCCCGGGGCAGTTCTGCTCTGCACCTGCAACCGCATGGAATTATATGCAGCAGGGGATCCGGCACCGGAGGCGCTGGCGGGGATTTTGTCGCAGGCAGCAGGACTTGCTGCGGAGGAATTTGCCGGTTGCCTTCGTATCTACACCGGCAGCAAGGCCATCCGGCATCTGTTCCGGGTTGCCTGCGGAATTGATTCAATGGTAGTTGGCGAGGATGAGATCCTCCGGCAGGTCAAGGAGGCCTACCGGGAATCTGCCATGCAGGGGACAGCAGAATTTGAGATCCATACGGTATTTCAGTCGGCTGTGACCTGTGCCAAGCGTGTCAAGACCGACACAGCGCTGTCCCGCACGCCGGTATCTGTGGCGACTCTTGCTGCCAATGAAGCCGCCAGGCTTGGCGAGACGGTGCAGGTGCTTCTGATCGGCGCAAGCGGCAGGATCGGCAGTTCCGTTCTGAAAAATCTGGCATCCCATCCGCAGATCCGCATTACCATGACCATTCGTTCCCATGAGGTGCCGTTCACATTGCCGTCCCATGTCTGTGCCGTACCGTATGCCGAACGGATGCAGCATGCCGATGCGGCGGATTGCATTATCAGTGCGACCAGCAGTCCGCATTATACTGTCACGGCCAAGGCATTGCGCGAGGGCATCCTCACCCGGAAGCCAAGACTCCTGATTGATCTGGCTGTGCCGCCGGATATGGAGCGTTCCTGCGGACATCTGCCGGGTGTCCGGATGATCGGCATTGACGATTTTGAGCAGATCGCGCAGGAAAACCGGATCCGTAAGCAGGATATGGTCACGCAGGCGGAGGCGATCATTGCAGAAGAGCTTGAGGTCTGTCTGAAAAAGAGCATTTTTCATGGGCTGCAGCCGGATCTGGAACGCATTCGCAGCCAGATGAGCGCAATGACGCCGGATGGACTGATCTACCATTTGCGTGAGACACTTGACAGCAGTCAGTTTGCAGCCGTTGCCAGTGCGCTGCGTCAACTTGGAATGGAGGATTGAAATGGGATATTTCCCGTTTTTTATGGATATTTCCGGAAGGAGCTGTGTCATCGTCGGCGGCGGCACCGTAGCGCTTCGGAAAGCAGAAAAGCTGTATCCATTTTCGCCGCAGATCACCGTGATCGCGCCGGAGATTGCACCGGAATTTTCATTGCTGAAAGGGCTTCGCCTTGAAGTGCGCCCCTTCCGGGATTTCGATATTGCGGGAGCATTTCTGGTGATCGCCGCAACCGATGATCCTGCTGTCAATGAGAGGATCTATCATCTTTGCAGACAGCGGCAGATCCTTGTCAATTCCGTGGACGATCCCGCGCATTGTACTTTTTATTTCCCGGCGCTGGTGCATCAGGATGATATTACGGTCGGCATTTCCACCGCGGGAACAAGCCCGGTAATGGCGCGTTATCTCCGGCAGCAGACAGAAGCGCTGCTTGACCGGGATCTGCTTGGCACAGCAGCCGTCCTGAAAAAATGGCGCCCGTATGTCAAGGCACATTTCGAAACTGCCGCACAACGCCTGAATGCGATGGATGCACTTATGGAGCATTGTCTTGCTTCGGAAGAACTGCCTGACGATGCGGCCACTTTGCTATTTCTGGAGGAACTCTATGAAACTGACAATCGGAACCCGTAACAGCCGTCTGGCAAGGATCCAGACAGATCTTGCAGCAGCGGCCATCCGCGCACATTGGCCGGAAGCACAGATCACGATTCTGCCGATCATAACCCGTGGTGACCGGATCGCGGATCGTCCCTTGACGCAGATCGGCGGGAGGGGTGTCTTTATCGAGGAGATCGAACAGGCATTGCTTTCCGGGAAAATAGATCTTGCTGTGCATAGTGCCAAGGATCTTCCCGTGAAGCTGGCAGAGGGCACCTGTGTTCCGGCTGTCCTGCCGCGGGCGCAGGCAGGGGATATGCTGGTGACCAGAATGGGAACGGTGCTTCGGGAAACATGCCGGATCGGTACCAGCAGTCTCCGTAGAGCACAGGCAGTCAGAAACAAATATCCCAATGCAGAAATTGCAGATCTCCGCGGCAATGTGGAGACACGCCTGAAAAAACTTGCTGACGGGCAGTATGATGCCATCATTCTGGCAGAGGCAGGGCTGTCGAGGCTGGGATTGCTGGAGGATCCGCGGTTTGATTTCAGGGCATTCACCCTGGATGAGATCGTTCCTGCACCCTGTCAGGGGATCATTGCCTTGCAGACCCGGACGGAGGATGCTGCATGGTACCGGATGGTGAATGATACAGATACGTATTATTGCTTTGAAACAGAGCGGTTTTTGCTGGAAAGGCTGGATGCCGGATGCTCCTCTCCGACCGGAGCACTTGCTCAGATCCGGAAGGAGCGGATCGTTCTGACGGCAACGCGCGATCAAAAGCGCATTCTCAGGGAGGAAGCGCCTGTTTCGGAACGCTTCGCACTTGCAGAAAGGATGGTAAATGCATTATGACCGGATCTGTGATTCTGGCGGGAGCCGGATGCGGCGCCTATGATCTCATTACGCTGCGAGGACTCCGGGCGCTGCGGCAGTGTACAGCAGTTGTATATGATGCGCTGATTGATGCCCGCCTGCTGGACGAAGTACCGGAGGATGCTGTCCGCATCTGCGTGGGAAAACGTGCCGGAGCCCACAGCGCACAGCAGGAGGAAATCCATACCATTCTGATTTCATTGGCGCAGGAAGGCCACACTGTTGTCCGGCTCAAGGGCGGGGATCCGTTTGTATTCGGACGCGGCGGGGAAGAGATCACGGCACTTCAGAAGCAGCACATTCCCTATACGGTCATCCCGGGCATTTCGTCGTGTATTGCAGTTCCGGAGCTGGCGGGCATTCCTGTGACGCATCGTCAGGTAAGTCGTGGTTTTCATGTTATTACCGCGCATCATGCACAAGGCACTGCGGATTTCCGGCGTTATGCAGGGCTGGAAGGAACGCTCGTATTTCTGATGGGGCTCCGGATGCTGCCACTGATAGCCGGGGGACTTCAGGAAGGGGGCATGGACGGTGCGACGCCGGCGGCTGTCATTTCCGATGGTGCCTCTACACGGCAGCAGATTGTCCGCAGTACCTTGTCACATATCGCAGAGGATGCATCCGGTCTGCCGGCTCCTGCGGTCGTGGTCGTCGGTGAAACGGCAGGCTATGATTTTGCCCCGACAGTCCATATGCCGCTCGAAGAAATCCGTGTCACGGTGGCAGGAACAGCAGAATTTACCGGGCGCGTTTCTGATCTGCTGACTGCCGGCGGTGCTATTGTGCAGCGTGTGCCGCATATCCGGATCGTACAGCCGGCGCCGCTGCCTGCTCTGGAGGGATGGGATCACATTGTACTGACGAGCCGTAACGGCGCTGCATTGTTCATTCAGCAGCTCCGGGAAAACCATGTGGATCTGCGGTCGCTGCACCAATCGAAATTTGCAGTGATCGGATCCGGAACGGCAGCAGTATTAGAAGAAGCCGGGATCTACCCGGAGCTGATCCCGCCCGTATTCACCTCTGAGGCACTGGCTGAATCCATTGCCGGATCTGTAAAACCCGGAGAGCGCGTGCTGCTTCTGCGGGCTGAGAACGGATCGGAGGCATTGCCGCGGATCCTTGCAGAGCATGGCATCACTTACTGCGATGAGGTGCTGTACCGGACAGATGCAGATTTGTCTGCGGTGCCGGCATCTGTGGAATCCGATTATCTTGTTTTCGGCAGCGCCTCCGGTGCAGCGCAGTTTTTCAGAAGCGGTGTGTCCGTATCTCCTGCCACAAGACTTGTCTGCATCGGTACCAGAACCGCGCAGACGGCGATGCAGCTTACGAAAAGACCGGTGCTGACAGCTTTGCCGCATACGGCAAAGGGTATTTTTGAAAAGATCAAGGAGGATTATCATGCGTAGATTCAGAAGGCTGCGCACCGGCATCGCCATGCGGGATCTGGTGCGCGAGACAAGGGTAGACCGTAAGAATCTGATTTATCCGATTTTTGTGGCAGAGGGAGAGCAGATCCGCAAGCCGGTGGATTCCATGCCGGGTGTATTCCAGTATTCTATCGATACTATGGAGGAAATTCTGAAGCAGATTGCAGCCTCCGGCATTTCCGGACTGATGATCTTCGGCATTCCCGCACACAAGGATGAGCAGGCGACCTCGGCCTACGACCCGAACGGCATCACTCAGCGGGCGGTACGGCAGATCAAGGAGCGCTATCCGGATCTTCTGGTCATTGCAGATGTCTGCCTGTGTGAATACACCTCCCACGGACATTGCGGCGTGGTATGCGGGCATGAGATCGTCAATGACAGCACGCTGCCGCTGCTGGCAAAGATGGCCGTCAGCCTTGCACAGGCGGGTGCTGACATCATTGCACCGTCGGATATGATGGACGGCCGCGTGGCTTATCTGCGTAATGCCCTGGATGAAGCCGGCTTTGTCAATACGCCGATCCTGTCTTACAGTGCGAAATTTGCATCGGCATATTATGCACCGTTCCGAGATGCGGCAGAATCCGCTCCCGGATTCGGAGACCGGAAGACCTACCAGATGGATCCTGCCAACGGCAGGGAAGCGCTGCGGGAGATCGAGGATGACATTGAGGAGGGCGCCGATCTTGTCATGGTCAAGCCAGCGCTTGCCTATCTGGATGTGATCCGGGCAGCAAGAGACCGGTTTGATCTGCCGATCGCGGCCTACAATGTCAGCGGGGAATACGCAATGGTCAAGGCAGCCGCCGCAAACGGCTGGATTGATGAGGAGCGTATCGTCATGGAAAATCTCACGGCGATCCGACGTGCAGGTGCGGACATCATCATCACCTATCATGCGCTGGATGCTGTCAAATGGATGGAGAAACGATGAATACAACACAATCAGAGAAGCTGTATCAGACAGCAATGGAATATATGCCCGGTGGTGTCAACAGTCCGGTGCGAGCCTTCGGCAGTGTCGGCAGAAGCCCCTTGTTCATCACCTCTGCAAGCGGTGACCGCATCACCGATGCGGACGGGAATACATACATCGACTATGTATGCTCCTGGGGGCCGGATATTCTGGGACATGCCCATCCTTCTGTGATTTCCGCAGTGAAGGCACAGTGCGAAAATGGTCTGACATTCGGCGCCTGTCATGCAGGTGAAATCGAACTTGCCTCTGTGATCCGGTCTCATATGCCTTCAATGGAGCTGATCCGTCTGGTCAGCTCCGGCACGGAGGCGGTCATGAGTGCAGTCCGTGCTGCCCGCGGGTATACCGGGCGCGACCTGATCGTGAAATTTGAGGGCTGCTACCACGGTCATTCCGACGGGCTCCTTGTCAAGGGAGGCTCCGGTCTTCTGACGGGCTCGATCCCGAACAGTGCCGGCGTTCCGAGAGGATTCACAGACTGTACTCTGGTTGCTGCTTACAATGATCCGGATTCTGTTGAAGCATTGTTTGCACAGCATCCCGATGAGATCGCCTGCGTCATTGTTGAGCCGTGTGCTGCCAATATGGGTGTGGTGCCGCCGAAGCCGGGTTTTCTGGAATTCCTGCGGGAAATCACACAGCAGCATGGGGCGCTTCTGTTGTTTGACGAGGTCATTACAGGCTTTCGTCTGGGGATCGGGGGCGCCCAGGGTGTCTGGGGCATTACACCGGATCTGACAGCGCTTGGCAAGATCGTCGGCGGGGGAATGCCGCTTGCTGCCTACGGAGGCCGCAGAGAGATCATGGAATGCGTTGCACCGCTCGGCTCGGTCTATCAGGCAGGAACATTGTCCGGCAATCCCATTGCAGTTGCAGCGGGTCTTGCCACACTCCTGGAGCTCGAAAAGCACCCGGAACTGTACAGTGAGCTGGATACGAAGACCGCCCGTCTTGCGGATGCCGCACGCACAGCCGGTATGCAGGTAAACCGCTGCGGGTCGCTGATGACGGTATTCTTCACGGATGCAGAGGTCACCGACCATGCCGGCGCCATGTCCTCTGATACAGGGGCATATGCAGCGTATTTCAATTATCTCCTTGAAAATGGCGTGTATACTGCGCCTTCCCAGTTTGAAGCGATGTTTGTTTCGGCTGCCCATACCGATGCGGATATTGACAGAACCTGTGATCTGATCCGTTCTTATGCATGATGTCATACAGCAAATCTGTCTGGATTTGTCATGTTGATTCATTCACGCGCGTGCTCTGTCTCCTGATTTGATGACCGCTTTTGACTGTGCTGGCTGATGATACGGAAAAGCTAAGGGAGTCCCTGTGCAGTCATGGATGATGCGGCTTATACAAAATATCCGAACGATACTTCCATTGGCAAACGATCACAAAAAGCGGGTATCATCTCGCTTTTTGTGATTTTTTTAAGCAGGAATGGGAAATATCCAGATCATCAAATAGGATATGGATTTCGCAAAAAACACAAAATCTTATTGAAATATGAGGTGCCATATGATATAATAATTACATGAATCAGAGTACATAGTCAAACAATGTCGAAATATATGCTTTCTGATATGACCGTAAAAAATGAGTTTATCCGTTTTGCGCTTGCACAATATCCGGCATCTCTTTCCGGAAATTCCCGTAGTGAGGCATTATCCCGGCGCCTATGACGGACAGGCAATTACTACCGTGCATTCAACATGATCTAAAGGAGCAACCAAAATGCTTTTACAGAATATATACAAGTCAGACATCAATCGTGATATCAACGGCGTAATTAAGGTGGCGCAGGACGATGAACAGTCTATCGTGCAGGAGCTTTCAGAATATATCATTACAAAGGAGCTGCGCCGTCATTTTAACACATTCTTGAATCATTATGAGCGCTCCCTTGAAACACCGACAGACAAGATCGGCGTGTGGATCTCCGGATTTTTCGGAAGCGGTAAATCTCACTTTCTGAAAATCCTGTCCTACCTGTTTTCCAACAAGAGCGTCGGCGGCAAGAAGGCTGTGCAGTACTTTTCGGATAAGTTTGATGATCCGATGATGTTCGCACAGCTTGAAAACTGCGTGAGGGTTCCCACCGAAACGATACTTTTTAATATTGACTCAAAAAGCCCTCTGACGAAGGACAAGACGGCGATTCTGCGTGTTTTCGCCAAGGTGTTCTACGAGCATCAGGGCTTTTATGGCAATGATCTGAAAGTCGCAAAGCTGGAGCAATTCATCGCAAAGAGCGGCAAGACGGAGCTGTTTAAGGAAAGCTTTGAGCGTATCAACGGCGGTGCGTGGGAGGATTCCCGGGACTCATTTGCTTTCTTTGAGGACGATATCGTGGAGGCGATGTCCGAAGCGCTTGGCATGAGCGAGACTGCCGCCCGAAACTGGTTCAACGGCGAGGAAGAAATTGAGCTTAGTATCGAACAGCTTGTCAAGGAAATCCGTGAATATATTGACAGCAAGGGCAAATACTGCCGCCTTATGTTCATGATTGATGAAGTTGGTCAGTACATCGGCTCGGACTCCGACCGGATGCTCAATTTGCAGACGATCGTGGAGGAGATCGGCACGAAATGCGGCGGCAGAGTGTGGGTCATGGTGACATCGCAGGAAGGGATCGACAGCATCACCAAGATCAGCGGCGATGATTTTTCCAAGATCCAGGGGCGTTTCAATACCCGTCTGAGCCTGAGCTCCAGCTCGGTTGACGAAGTGATCAAAAAGCGTATCCTTGCCAAGACCGACAGCGCCGAACAGCTTCTCATTCAGCAGTATGACAAAAACAATCAGGTGCTGAAAAATCTGTTCACGTTCAATAATGCGGTGCTTGATCTCAAGGGCTATTCAGGTGAGGGGGAGTTTGTGGAGACTTATCCCTTTGTACCATATCAGTTCCGGCTCATGCAGAATGTACTGGCTGAAATCCGCAAGCACGGCAATTCCGGCAAGCACCTTTCGGGCGGTGAGCGTTCCTTGCTTTCGGGATTCCAGGAGGCAGCGCAGGCGATCCAGGACAGGGACGAGTACGCCCTTGTGCCGTTCTATCTTTTCTATGATACGGTGCATACTTTCCTTGAAAGCTCGATCCGCCGTGTGATCGACCGCTGCCAGAATGCTGCCGATAA
>CACZPI010000131.1 GCA_902783005.1 uncultured Ruminococcus sp.
AAATAGACTCGCTCGTCAACGACGTAACAAATGCTATGTTTCACGCTGCCATTTTGTACGGTATTAAGTATGGAGCAAGGCTCACGGCGGAATTGCTGGAATGATAAAAGCCACGCAGATCACAAGCGATTTGCGTGGCTTTTATTAGATGTACTGCGACATTATTATTCCTTTACAAAGAGATAATACCAAATTCGGTCAGTTACCTTTGTCAGTTTCATATCATCACTTCAACATTGAAACAGCAAATCTCTTGACCTGCTGTTTTGTCTATATCATACAATATCTGAGTATACAGTTTGTGCAATCACACAATTTTTATATTTGCTTCTTACTATTCAGCTTTTTTACTGTTAATATAGACAGAACAGGCGAAATCTGTACCACAAAAACGTGGGAACAGCAACGCATCAAGTAAGAAGCCAATATTTGAGAAAGGTCTTGCCTACGACATACTGACTGGCAAGCCTTTTTCTTTTCAAAGCTCCATTATTTCTTTCAGCTTACCGATTGATTTTTCCAACGTTCCGTTATTGTCAATCTCAAAGTCGATAGCAGGATCATTACGGCTCTCAATATCCCTCAGTACCTGTTCCTTGCGATGAACTGCACTCTCGGCAGTTATCTCTCCGTTGGCAACACGCTCATCAATGGCGGCATAGATCTTCTCAATATCTCTGTGAACATAGATAACTCTGACCTGCTCACCATAGTGTTTTTTGAGAGCTTTCGCACCGTTGATGTCAAGGCAGATCACAACGTCCGCTTTGCCGCCGTCCAGAGCATCGGCTATCCTTGTACCGTTTGAGCCGTAAAGGTGGTTATCATACTCATTGAATTCCACATAGCTGTCGATGTTATCACGGAAGAACTGTTCGGAAACAAAGTTGTAATGCACATTATCGACCTCTCCCTTACGGGGAGAACGTGTGGTGTCGGTCACTACCTTATGCACTGTCTCTTTCTCCTTATCAAGCATCGTGCATAAGGTTGTTTTACCGCAAGCGGAAGCCCCTATAAAGGTATATATTTTATTCATTGTTTAACTCCATACCATTATTATTCCTCAAAATCAAACTGATCCTTGAACTTATCCTTAAAGATATTATATACCGCCTGAATAATATTATCATCATCGACAGATACATAGGTTTCGCTGTCATCTTCAAGCGAATCAACTTTTAAAATTACAACCATTCCATCATCGTTTTCTTCATCTATCGGATAAAGCACAACATACTCTTCCGAATTGTATTCTATGAGGTCAAGAAATTCAAACTTGATCTCATTTCCAAATTCATCGTTTAATACAATAATATTGTCAAGTTCATCATAATTATCATTCATGTCATTATCTCCTATTATAAGTCATTAAGAACTTCCGCAAACTCCTCAAGATTATATGCCCCGTCAATAGAATTGTGGTCAAAGGTCATATAGTATTTGAACATTCGACCTGCCTGCGCTGCCCAAGTTTTACCGAGTTTCAGCTTAGTACGGCTGTCACCGTTGTCACGGTCATCGCCCTTTGCTTCGACAAGAACGATTCTTCCGGACTTCATCATAACAATAAAATCGGGATAGTGATTGATAAAAGCATTGATACGGAAGCCTTTTTTCTCTATGATCCTATGCCACCACAGCACACCGTCACAGCCGGCAATTACATCGAGCGTTCTTCTCTCAAAGCCGTTCATGTGATCCCATTCGGCTTCATAAAGCGACTTCGGCACTTTATCTGTAGATTCGGACGGAGTTATCACCATAGGAAAAGCGTATGTAGCATCGGTAAATACACGGTCACGCTCAATAAGATCGTAAAAACGCTCCTGCATATATGCTTCACGCAGAGACTTGATTTTTTCCTTGATTCGGGTAGCATAGGTGATATAAGAGGTTTCAAGTGCCGCCAACTCGTCCTCGGTCATATTGGCAATGATACGGCGAACATAGGCTTCAACTTCCGAGGTGCTAAAAGCATTGTCACGGTTAATCTCATGGCAGATACGCTTTGTGCAACTCTCGATCTTCTCCTCCGGTGCCATTTTTGCAAACAGCTTGCGGAGATACTCATCTTCAAGGGTAGACAGCTTCTTATACTTCGGAACGGCTTCACCCTGGCTCTCAACATCAATTTCAAACATTTCGCCTGTTGACAGGCTAAAGCTGACAGAAGCGTCCTGTTCGCTCAGTGAAAATCCTTTCAGCAGACTTTCCTTTGTAAGCAGAGCTGTATTGCCGCCGAAAAGATCGGGAACAGACTCAATACAGAATTGCGGTATTTTCAAAGTCTGCACTTGTTCAGCGAATTGTTCCTGAATACGATATTGTTTTAGCATCTCACCGAGTTCACCACCGATCCATTCACTTTCTTGCTTTGTTTCTTCTTCGTATTGCTCCGCTGTTTCCTCCGCCTGCGAGATCATCTCCTCAACGGACGGCGGAGCTGTTTTGACAGTTTCGGTATACGGAACAGGCTCGACAGGCGTATGAATATCCGAGAAATCATCTTCTGTTTCCGCTTCCGGTGTAGGTTCGGGAGTAAACTGCATTGTGGTCTGCTCCGGCTGAGGT
>CACZPI010000132.1 GCA_902783005.1 uncultured Ruminococcus sp.
ACGACCTTCTTCGACTGCTACCGTCTGGACGGCACGCTCGTCTGGAGGATCGACCTCGGTGTCAATATCCGCTCCGGTGCGCATTATACGCAGTTCCTCGTTTATGACTTTGACGGCGACGGCAAGTGCGAGCTGATCTGCAAGACCGCAGACGGCACCAAGGACGGCAAGGGCAATTACATCGGCGACAAGTCCAAGGACTGGCGCAACAGCTCGGGTACTGTCCTGGACGGCCCGGAGTACATCACCCTCTTTGACGGCATGACCGGCGCGGCACTCGATACGCAGGATTACGACCCGGCAAGAGGTGCGCAGGGCAAGGAGACATGGGGCGATACTTACGGCAACCGCAGCGAGCGCTATACGGCGTGCGTTGCCTACCTTGACGGCCAGAATGCATCGGCTTGCTTTGGACGCGGCTATTATACGAGACTTGCTGTGGCGGCATGGGATGTCAAGGACGGCAAGCTGTCCAAGCGCTGGGTATTCGATACCGGCTTCAATGTGAATGCAGGCGGCTACGGCGACGGCAACCACCACGAGCTGGCAGCCGATGTGGACGGAGACGGCAAGCAGGAGGTTGTATGCGGCTCTGCCGTGATTGATGACAACGGCAAGCTCCTCTACACGACTTATAATGCACACGGCGATGCGATCCATATCGGTGACTTTGATCCGAGTAGCCCGGGTCTGGAGATCTTCCAGTGCCTTGAGGATGAGAATCATCCGAACGGCAAGGCGATCAACTTCGGCGTACAGCTCCGCAGAGCATCGGACGGCTTTGAGCTCTTCCGCGAGACAGCCGGCGGCGATACCGGACGCGCGATCTGCGATAACCTGATCGCCGGCAATGCAGGCGCGGAGATGAACGGCTCCCATTCCGGCAATGTATACCTTGCATCGGGCTCGCATGAGGTCGTATGCCAGTGGTCTGACATTACCAAGTGGGGACAGAATTCTCTGGTATACTGGACGGATGTCCTCGAAAGAGCTGTCCTTGACAGAACCATGGCTGACCAGTACGGCAAGGGTCGAGTCTTCACCGGCGACGGCGTGACCTACAACAACGCCTCCAAGTCCAATGCATGCCTGTCCTGCGACCTGATGGGTGACTGGCGTGAGGAACTGATCTACCGCAAGTCTGACGGCGGTCTGCGTGTATTCACCACGACCTTCCAGTCGGAATATCCGATCTACACGCTGATGCACAACGCGCAGTACCGCGTGCAGGTAGCGGCCCAGAACAACGGCTACAACCAGCCGCCGCATACGGACTACTTCCTCGGCACCGGCTACCCGCTGCCGACGGCACCGACCGTATTTGATTATACCGTGAAATAAGGCACCAACCCCTTCCCCAAATCCGGGGAAGGGGTTCTTTCAATGTGTTGGTTCCGTTCACAGAATATTTACAATTTGATTCCGCAATTTTCCCCATCCGCTGCGTCTATCCAAATGAACGGGTATGATCCCGGCATTGCGAATAGATCACATCAAAGGAGGAATCACTATGAAACGACTGATCAGCATTCTGTCTGCACTCTCCATGGCCGCATCGGTCTGTGCCATTCCGGCTGCTGCGGAGGAAACCACCGCTGCACCGATCATGATGACAGCCATGACCTCGACCACAACGGCGACATTCCCGCCGGTTGCCGGCACCATTGTAACGACCGGCACGACAGCAGAATCCGAAAGCACCACCACCACAACCTCGCCGTTCCCTGAGGTGGACGGGGATCAGAAAGCGCTGTTTACGGACAAGATCTGGGTCTATGACGGCAGTACCAATGATCCTGTCGGCGGCATTGATGTGCAGTATGTGGAATATGATGCAGACCCCTCAAAGGATCCGGATGCACAGATCGTCCGTGTGCTTGCGGAATGGAATACCGCGCAGGTCAATCCGGCGGCAGTGAATGTCTATGAGTATACGGAGGGGCATTTCTACGGCGTGGAGATACCGCAGCTTCCGGAGGGGTATTCCCATGAGGGTGACGGCTTTGTGTCCGGCTACGGGCTGCATAACCGGACGGGAGACAGCCTGTTTGGCATACAGCTTCCGGTGAGCCTGCAGCCCTGGGATCCGCTGCCGGAGGTGGCATCCTACCCGGTGGAGGATACCGTGGAGGTACGCTTTCAGCTGGAGGACGGACTCACCGGGGAGCCAATCACCGGCGTGGAAATGGAATGCGTGGACAGTGGGGGACAGCCTGTGACGGAAAACTGGATCACAGGGATGGATCCGCATGCGATCCGGTGTCCGGTATACCTGTCAGATGCGCGTTCCGGTGCGGCGTATTATTTCCGGATCGCGGATGGCGAAACGCTGCCGACACCCTTCAGAAAGGATGCCTACGAGCGCCTTGATTCCCTGCATTGCGGGAGCGTTGGCATCAATGAATCCACCTACCGCATGATCCTGCGGGACGGCTTCTATGAATATACATTTATGCTGTACCCGGAGGATCTGCACACGGAGGATCCGCTGCCGGAGATCGAGGCTTATCCGGTGGAGGATACCGTTCAGGTGCAGTTCAACTTAGTGGACGGTATCACCGGTGAGCCGATCACAGACGTTCCGATGCACTGTGTGGATGATTATGATCAGGATACATGGACGTCCAGCGAGCAGGGGATCGTTGACATCTGGCTAACAAAGAATGAACCGCATACGATCAGCTGTCCGGTGCGTCTGGCGGATGCAAAGGATGCAACGTATATTTCGTTTGAATTTGAAGACTTTTACGACATTCCGCAGATCTACCGGAAGAATGTGACCGACCGCTTTACATACGGAAAACTCTGCGGCGGATTCAGCGTGGATGCGTATACCTACCGCACGATCCTGCGCGATGGCGTTTATGAGTATACAGTCACGCTCTACCCCGAGGGCGCCGAGACCGAACCGCCCCAGACCACGACCCGGACAGAGATCACCACGACTACCACAGAGACGACCACCACAGAGACGACCGATACCGAGCCGATGATCGAGACCCCGGACTGCGCGGAGGAGCCGGTCACGACCCTGCCGCCCGAGACGACAACGACCGCACAGACCACCACAACTCCCGAACCGACCACAGCACCGACTACCACAACGACCGTCACTACAACCGCCGAGACCTCCGGCGAACCACTCCCCCAGACCGGTATGCCCTGGGCAAAGCCTCTCACAGGCCTTGCGGCGCTGCTGTCTGTGACCGGTGCTGCATTCGTCCTGAAATCTCGCAAATGAGGCTGATCTGGTCTGCATGACCTGCCTTTGAAAATGTCGCTTTTCATGCGACCTCCTGCGGTCTGCTCTGTGGTAGAATAGAACCATAGAGAAACCACCCAAGCCAATTTAAGGAGGTCACGATCATGAAAAACCAAAACAACATCACCGAGCTGGTATTCATTCTGGACAAGAGCGGATCCATGGGCGGACTGGAATCCGATACGGTCGGCGGATTCAATGCGATGATCGCCAAACAGAAAAAAGAACCGGGTATGGCTTACGTCACGACGATCCTGTTCAACCACCGGAGCGAGACCATTCACGACCGCATCCCGCTGACTGAGGTGCCGCCTCTGACAGACAGGGAATACAGCGTAAGTGGATGCACAGCGCTTCTCGATGCGATCGGGGATGCAGTACAGCATATTTCGGAGATCCACAAGTACATCCGGCCGGAGGATGTTCCGGCACACACGATGTTTGTGATTACCACGGACGGTCTGGAAAATGCCAGCCACCGCTTCACGCACAGGCAGATCAGGTCGCTGATCGAACAGAAGAAGGAAGCGAACGGCTGGGAATTCCTCTTCGCCGGCGCCAATATCGACGCAGTCGAAGTGGCTGAAAGCGTCGGCATTTCGCGGGAGCGAACCGCAAATTACGTTGCGGACGGTGCCGGTACCGGAAGGCTCTTTGAAGCGCTGTCCGCACCGATCAGTGCCATGCGCGGCTGCAAAAAGATCGACCGTGCATGGGCGGAAACGCTGGAGGATGATAAGAGGAAACGGGGATAATTGTATTGCTCCCTCAGGCTTTGCCTGAGGGAGCAAAAATTTTTGAAAAAGTGTCTCCGGTACGTTTCAGGGGGAATGGGGCAGAGGTGGAAATATGTCCGGATTTGCACGAAATGACAGGGAATATGGCAGATTCCTCCATTGACGGGGGTGTCAACCTATGCTATAATAGGAAAAAACGAAACGGAGGATTTTTCATGGAATACCGCAATCCCGTCATTCCCGGCTTTTATCCCGATCCGAGCGCGATCCGTGTCGGGGATACCTATTATCTGGTGACAAGCTCCTTCCACTTCTTTCCCGGCGTCCCCCTGTTTGAAAGCAAGGATCTGGTCAACTGGACACAGATCGGACATGTCCTGACCCGCGCAAGCCAGCTTCCGCTTGACAGAGCCGATTCGGCAGGCGGCATTTACGCACCGACCATCCGGCATCATAACGGACGCTTCTACATGGTGACGACCAATGTGACCGAGGGCGGCAATTTCTATGTCTGGACGGATGATATTCACGGGGAATGGTCGGATCCGGTCTATGTGCAGCAGGACGGCATTGATCCGTCGCTGTTCTTTGAAGACGGCAAGGCGTATTTCATGTCCAACGGTACCGATGACCGGGGGGAGCACGGCATTGTACAGTGCGAGATCGACATTGCCACCGGCAGGAAGCTGACCCCTGCACGGTGCATCTGGAAGGGAACCGGCGGACGCTTCCTGGAAAGCCCGCATCTGTATCATATCGGACAATATTATTACCTCATGGCATCGGAGGGCGGCACGGAGTACGGCCATATGGTCGTCTATGCCCGCGGCAGCAGTCCCTATGGCCCGTTTGAAAGCTATGCTGGGAATCCCGTGCTGACCAACCGGAATCTCGGCGGCTATCTGCTGCAGGGCTGCGGTCATGCGGATCTGGTGGACGATCCGGACGGAAACTGGTGGATGGTGCATCTGGGCTTCCGGCAGCTTCATGAATGGGTCATGCATCACATTACCGGGCGCGAGGTGAATCTGGCACCGGTGACCTTTGATGCAGACGGATGGTTTACCGCAGGAACAGACGGCACGAATCGTCTGACGATGGAAACAGACCGCATTTCCGGAGAAGTCACACAGCACCCGCCGAAAGCTGTGACCTTCCGGAATTCTGCACCCGGCATCGAATGGTGCTGGATGAAGAATCCGCGCATGGAGGATTATCAGCTTTCTGCCGAAGCCTTCCGCCTGCGCAGCAGCGGCATTATGCTCGATGATCCGAAGCAGGCGCCGACCTTCCTTGGCATTCGTCAGCGGGAAATGAACGGGAGGCTGACGGTGACGGTGGATGTGCCAGAGGGAGAGGCCGGCGTGACCTGCTATATGACGCCGGAACAGCATTATGAACTGGCCGTGCGCCGCACAGAGCAGGGCGCAGAGGTTTTCAAGCGCTTGCATGTGGGTGATCTTTGCGTGGAAACAGGTCATACCCCGGTATCCGGCAAAGTGACGCTGACGATCGAAGGCAGCGCCTTTGTATACCGTTTCAAGGCGCAGGCGGACGGACAGGAAATCGACCTTGGCACCGCACAGACAAAGTATCTCTCCACAGAAATTGCCGGGAATTTCACCGGTGTTCTTCTGGGACTCTATGCCCAGGGAGAAGCACAGGACTTTGCAGAATTTACGGACTTTTCCAGTGAAGCATTACTTCCGTGACATGCAAAATCCCCTTCCTGCATGCGGGAAGGGGATTCGTATTTTCATTTCAGTCCGTTCTGCGCTACATAGATCAGCAGCTCGGAAGCACAGGTAGAATTGATCTGGTCAGGAGAAGCAGCACCGGTCAGGAATTGTGCAAATTCCTGCGAAATTCCGTCCGGAACCGGGAAATCGTATTCCTGATCCAGACCGCTCAGGGAGGCATAAACCAGGATATGCGACGCGTCAGCGGCGCTGACAGTTCCGTCAAGGTCGCAGTCGCCGTACTGTCCGATCCAGACGGTCATGTACCCGGATCCGCTGGCTCCGAAGGCAGAATAGCTGAGTGTAGAATCCTGAACCAGACCGCTGCCGTCGGATTGCGCTTCATACAATGCCTGCGGGGATTCGCTGCTGAATTCCACAAGGAAATCAGATCCGTAAATGGCTGCATCCGGGTAATGATCCAGCTCGATCACTGTGCCGTCGGAATAGGTCAGGGTACACTTGACATTGATGAAATCATTGATGTCAAAGGGGGTGCTGTCCTCTGCAAAGCAGTACAGGATTCCGTGCTTCGGGGAGCTGGTAATGGACAGGCCGGTGCGGCTTGCACCCTGCGGCGGCAGCGGATCAGAGGGCGCTTCTGTGGGTGCGGCTGTGGTTTCGGTTGTGGTCGTTTCCGTGGTGGTCACAGCAGGAAGCGTCGTGGTTTCCGGTAGCGTGGTGGTTGTCTCCGGAAGCGTAGTTTCCGTTTCTGTTGTCGTTGCTGTGGTGGTCGTGGTTGTTGTGGAGGTCGTTTCCGCCGTGGATTCGGTCAGGGGCTGGAGCTCGACGGGGGCGGATGCACCGTTGTAGGAATCCGGGCAGGCCGGGTACAGATCGGTGCTGTAGTACATACAGCTGATCTCATGCATCATGTAGGCGATGACATTCCCCTCGTAGTCATAGCCGGAATACTCGCCGGCCTTCTTGTCCCATGCAGCAATTTCACTGTCACTGGCAAGGAAAATGCGATTGGTGACATCGACATGGTACCACTTGCCGCCGATCTTCGAGTAATTCCAGCCGTGGCCGGGGCTGAGCACCGAAATGGTCTCGACACCAACGGCATTGGCCAGCAATTGATAGGCCTTGGTGAAGCCTGCGCAGACTGTTGCCTTCTGGAGAAAGGTCGAAGCCATCGTCTGGTCAAGGTCGCCGCTCTGATAGGTCACATCGCTGCGAAGCTGTGTGGCCAGATACCTGGCACGGTCATAATCCGTGGAATACTTTGCCGCCGCCTGGATGTAATCCTCTGCGATGCTGTCGATCTCCTGTCGTGCCTCTGCACGGGCGGAACCGCTCTGATACGGTTCGTAAACATCAATGGTCGCATAGCTCGAGCGGCCGGAATAGCCGTAGTTGTAGTAATTCGACAGCCAGAAGAATTCCGGGTGCCCGTACATGAACAGAATGATCGTATCACACATCTGTTCATCCGACAAGCCGGAATACTTGACTTTCGGTGTGGTTGTATAGGTCTTGCTTGACTGGTCAACCTCCAGGCATGCCGCATACAGTCCGTCATAGAATGCCTGCGCATTGCTGTCAAGCTGGTCGTAGAGGTAGCTGCATGTGGACACATAGGAAAATGCAGCCGCATGGATCGCAGAGGAGAGCATGGTGATGCAGAGCATTGCTGCGGTGAGCATCGCGGCAAGCGGGTGTTTTTTCATAAAATCAGCTCCTTGTTCCGGAAATTTGTATCTTTATTATACCATAGCAGTATACAAAAGTCAAGAATTGCTGTGCAAAAGGGAAAAACTGACAGCCCCCTGCATGGCAGAGAGGCTGTCGTATCGTTTACAGGAAAATGTATTTGAGAATGAAGAGCACCGCAAGGACATACATGACCGGATTGATATTCTTGGCCTTGCCCGCAGCCAGATTCAGGATCACATAGGAAATGATGCCGATGGAAATGCCCTCCGAAATGGAGTAGAACAGCGGCATTGCGATCACACACAGATACGCCGGAATGGCATTTGTGAGATCGTCGAAGCGGATCTCAGTGATCGTCGAGAACATCAGGAATCCGACCACGATCAGTGCCGGTGCCGTTGCAAAGGACGGGATCGCGATGAAAACAGGCGCCAGCAGAATGGATGCCAGGAACAGCAGCGCCGTCGTGAGAGCCGTCAGACCGGTGCGCCCGCCTGCACCGACACCGGAAGCGGATTCGACGAAGGTCGTGGTGGTGGAGGTACCCAGAACAGCGCCGGCTGTCGTTGCGATCGCATCGGCAAGCAGCGCGGGCTTGATGCCGGGGAGGCGTCCCTCTTCATCAAGCATGCCTGCCTTGGTGCTGACACCGATCAGGGTGCCGAGGGTGTCAAACAGATCCACAAACAGGAAGGAGAAGACGATCACGATGAAATTGAAGATGCCCACATGGTCGAAATTTACATTGAAGCACTGACCGAAGGTCTCGCTGAGCGCCCCGAAATTCGGCAGGGAGAAGGACGGGAAGAGCGAGAAGTAATCTGCATAATCCGGCACATACAGCCCGACTGCCTGACAGATCATGCCAAGCACCCAGGTACCGAGAATGCCGATCAGAATGGAGCCCTTGACATTCCGGATATGCAGCGCTGCGGTCAGAAGCACGCCGATGAGTGCCAGAAGCGCACAGATGCCGGAGGTTGAGAAGTTTTCCCGGAAGCTGACGATCGACACGAGCGTGGAATCATTGTTGACGGTGAGCCCGGCGTTCTGCAGGCCGATGAAGGCGATGAACAGGCCGATGCCGACCGAAACGGCACGTTTGAGCGAGAGCGGGATGGCATTGAAAATGGCCTCCCGGACATTGGTCAGCGAGAGAACGATGAAGATGATGCCCTCAATGAATACCGCAAGCAGCGCGACCTGCCAGGGGTATCCGTAGCCGATGCAGACCGTGAAGGCAAGGTAGGCATTCAGACCCATGCCGGCGGAAAGCGCAAACGGCAGATTCGCCATGAAGGCCATGCAGATCGTTCCGATGAACGAGGCCAGGCAGGTGGCGATCAGCACTGCCGTGCTGTCCATGCCTGCGGCGGAGAGAATGTTCGGATTGACAGCCAGAATATACGCCATTGTCATGAAGGTCGTCAGACCTGCCATGACCTCTGTGCGGACATTGGTGCCGTGTTCTTTGAGCTTGAAGAGCTTTTCTAACATAGGATTGTCCTTTCTGCAAACGCTTATGCGTCCTTTTCGTTGTCGGAGAAGATATTGTATTCTGCGATATAGGGCAGATTGCGGTAATATTCTCCGAGGTCGAGGCCATAGCCGATGACGAAATAATCCGGGATCGTGAACAGGGAATAATCCGCATCGAGCGGCACGACCCGGCGTTCCGGCTTGTCAAGGAGCGTCACGATCTTCAGGGACAGCGGGTCACGCTCCCGCAGCTTGGCTGCCACCAGACTGAGTGTACGTCCTGTGTCGATGATGTCCTCCACGATGATGACATGATACTTACGGATATCCTGCTGCAGATCGAGTGTGATCTCGACCTCGCCCTTGGATTCTGTGCCGTCGAAATAGCTCTGCGCCTGCATGAATCCGACCTCACAGGGAATGGAGACTGCCCGCATCAGATCTGCCAGAAATACGAATGCGCCCTTGAGAATGCTGACGAAAAGCACGGGCTTGCCGGCATATTCCTTGTCGATCGCTGCGCCGGCCTTGCGAATGGCCTCCTGCAGCTCCTCCTCGGAGATCAGCACCCGGCGGATACCGGCATTATATTCCTGCTGTGTCATAAAATCCATATGGTTTCCCTCCTACATGTTCAGATACCTTATTATACCATACATTCCGACATAATGCAAGCTGTTTTTCACATCCGGATCCTGGACTGCGGATCCCCTGCTTTTCGGCAATATCCACAAAATTCCGGAATTTCTATTGCAACGGTAAGGAAACTATGCTATACTATACATAAGTTTGATACAGAGGAGGAACCCGATTGAAATTATTTACCATGGAGCTGACCCATGCCATCCGGCGTGCGTTCAACCTCAATGCCGATACAGCGACCCATGACGAGATCCGTACCCGCATTCTCAGCGGGGGACAGGTGACGGGCACCAATATGTGCGTTCTGATCTGTGCCATCCTGATCGCGTCCGTCGGACTGAATACAGGCTCCACCGCCGTCATCATCGGCGCCATGCTGATCTCCCCGCTGATGGGCAGCATTCTGGCGATGGCGTATGGGGCGGCGGCAGGTGATTCCCAGCGATTCCGGCGTCATCTGTACGGATTTCTGATTCAGCTCATCATCAGCCTGTGCGTATCCACGGTCTATTTCCTGCTCTCCCCGATCAATGCACCGAGCACGGAGCTCCTTGCGAGAACGAAGCCGTCCTTTTATGATGTTATCATTGCAACGGCGGGCGGCATTGCCGGCATCATCGGCAGCACCCGCACGGAAAAGTCGAACAATGTCATTCCCGGCGTTGCGATTGCGACAGCGCTGATGCCGCCGGTGTGTACCTGCGGTTATTCCATCGCGCATGCCAGATGGGATATGCTGGCGGGTGCATCCTATCTGTTTCTGGTCAATACCTATTTTATCTTCTTCTCCGCTGTCCTGATCCTGGATCTGCTCAAGATCCCGCGTGTCAGCACCCTCACGGAGAAGCAGTGGAAGAAGCTGCGCAAGCGGATGATCCGCAATACCCTGTTTGTACTCCTGCCGTGCATTCCGCTGACGATTCTGATGCTTTCTGAATGAAGTCCGATCCCCGTTTCTGACGGGGATCATTCTTTTTGGGGGAAAATCTGCGTTTCCTATTGACAAATTAAATTGAATTTGATATAATAGAGTTAAATCAAATTGAAACAAGGAGGGCTTTCCATGGAAACGTTTGATATTCAGAGCTACATGTCCGGCGGCATCCGGAATCTCGTCGCTCAGGCGATGAAAAGCACGCTGCAATATCCTGCGGAATCTGCATTTCTGGTACGCTTCGGTGCCGCATCTGCAAAGGCGGCAGCCAGACGCCGGGAGTTTGAAACGCAGGGGACACATATTCCGCCGTTTCTGATCGCAAGCATCACAAGTGCCTGTAATCTGCACTGTAAGGGATGCTATTCCCGGCAGAATCAGGCGACGAACGACTGTGCGCCGAAAAACCAGCTTACCAGCGCGGAATGGGGACGTATTTTCACCGAAGCGCAGGAAATCGGGATCAGCTTCATTCTCCTGGCAGGCGGGGAGCCGTTTCTGCGGCGGGATGTGCTGGAGGCAGCGGCAGCGCATCCGGAGATCGCCTTTCCGGTTTTTACAAACGGCGTATTTGTGAGCGAAGCCTATTTTCAACTGCTTGACCGGCACCGGAATCTCATCCCGATCCTGAGCATTGAGGGAGACCGGGAAATGACCGACGCACGGCGCGGGGAGGGCATCTATGACCGGCAGAGCGCGAATATGGCTGCCATGGCCGAAAAGCACATGCTCTTCGGTGCATCCGTCACCGTGACGAAGGATAATCTGGCACTTGTGACGTCGGAGGCATTCGTGCAGGATCTGGCAGCAAAGGGCTGCCGTGTCATCATTTATGTGGAATATGTCCCGGTCACCCCGGAATCCGAATCGCTTGCCCCTGACGATGCCGACCGCGCCCGGATGGATGCGGCGGTGATGCATCTGCGGACAGCCTGTCCGGAAATGATGATGCTCTGCTTCCCGGGCGACGAAAAGGCAACAGGCGGCTGCCTGGCAGCAGGAAGGGGCTTTTTCCATATCAGCTCCCATGGAGATGCCGAGCCTTGTCCGTTCTCGCCCTATTCCGACACGAATCTGCGGGAACGCAGCCTGCTTGATGCATTGCAGTCGGGATTGTTCCGGCGCCTGCATGATTCCGGTGTGCTGCTGCAGCCGCATACGGGAGGATGTGTCCTGTTCCGGGAACAGGAATTTGTCAGAAACAGCCTGTAAGAATACGCCGCACCGGAGAAGAACCGGTGCGGCGTATGCTTGTGAAATTACAACAGCGCAGCCTCCATGCCAATCGTCCCCCCGATCGGGACAGTGGAATCCTCCCAGCAGACCTGATAGAGCCTGCTGCCGTAGCGAACGGTTTTCATCCGGTCAAGCACGGGGACAAGGGGATGGTTTTCAAAGCCGCCCCAGAGCAGCAGATCATAGCCTGCTTCCCCCGCGACGCCCTGCAGGAATGCCTTGCACAGCTCTGCGTGATTGCCGGTGACCCAGAGATATGAGACTACGCCGTGCCGGATGCGTGTGCCCTCCCGCGGGAAGGCAGGATAGCCGAGCAGCCGCGTCGGGAGCTTTGACAGAATGCGGTACATCCCGCCGTAATGACAAAGCTGATACTGCTTGAATGCACTCTGGTCACCCACATAGCAGCAAGCGATCAGCTCCCGCTGATCATGCAGCGCGTACCATCGGCCTTTCCCGAATCCCGGATAGTCCTGCCGGCAGGGAACCAGGGACTGTGCGGCAAAATACCGGTGCAGCGTTTCCTCATATCCGGACAGATCGCTGTCGAGCCGCAGACCGTTCCTGCGATGGGTAAAGGCATAGGTCGTGTAATGCCCCAGATACCGGTATTCCGGCATATTCCGGCGTTTCTTCTCCAGCATCCGGATCACATCGGTATTGCCGTCGAGAATGGTCGTGTAGGTGTAGCGGCAATCTGCGATCTCTTCGCGCAGAAACCGGTATGCCTGCGGAATGAACAGGATCTGTCTGCGGTAATCGGGGTGGATCTTCAGACCGGTCAGATACGCACACCGCGCCGCCTCGCCGTTGACGAATTCCTCCCGGATCACGGCGCCGCCGACAGCTGCGAGGGTATTATCTGCGTTGTCAATAATGACCAGAATTTTAGCGGCATCCCCGTCCGCACAGAAGGAGCCGCAGGGAGAATCCCCCCGCAGAAACCGGATGTCCAGCCCGCCCGGAAAGCTCCCGCTCTCAAAAATGCGCCGGATCCCGGGATCATCCGAAGCGTCTGCCAGCCGCAGGGTATAGCGGTCATTTTGGAAGTTCATCAAGATTCTCTCCGATCGGGACATGCATTTTCTGATCGACCTCCTCGCCCAGCCGCAGGTTCATCGCCCAGAAGAGCCCCCACAGCAGCGGACTTGTCCGGCCGAGGGAAGCAAAGCCGCGGGAAAGCACCGTTTTCGGCGATGAGAATTCCTTGCGGGCATCCCGGCACAGGGCGCTGAGCTTCTCGGCGGAAATGCGCTTCGGATGAAAGGCCAGCTCACCGTACCGGTACCCGTCCGCCAGCCACCATTTGTCATAGATCAGCCGCTCCTCTGCTTTCAGACGCGCATACAGCGGCGTGTTCGGGAAGGGCAGAAGATGGTTGAAGGCGGCGGTGTAGAAATTGTGCTTCTTTGCAAAGGCAAGCGCATCCGCGACCGTCCGTTCATCGTCGCTGTCATAGCCGAATACGAATGTCGCATAGATCCCGAGCCCGGCATCATGCACGCGCCTGACAAGCTCGTCACGCTCACCGAGGGCGTAGTTGAAGGACTTGTTCATCTGCTGCAGGTTTTCCTTGTTCAGGCTTTCAAAGCCGATGAGAATGACCTCGCATCCCGAGTCCTTCATGGCTTTGAGGAGCTTTTCGTCTTTTGCCATCGAGAGGGTGCCCTGTCCTGCCCATTTCTTGCCGAGGGGCTTCATTTCCTCGAACAGGCGCATGGCATTTTTCCGGTCGGCAACCAGGTTGTCGTCTACCAGAAAGGTATACCTGTGCCTGGATTTTCGCAGATCATCCAGGATCAGCTCATGCGACCGGCAGTAATACCTGCTGCAATAAAACCGCGTGATCGAGCAGAAATCGCAGTTGTGGATGCATCCGCGTCCTGTCTCGACAAGCGATACCGGGAGATAGGGCTTGCCGGCAAATATGGATTTGTCGGGCTGTACGTCGTATTCTGCTGTATTGCCGATATAGCGCCGTTTCATGGCGCCGGTCTGTACATCGGACAGCATTTGTGCCCAGACCGTTTCGGCATTCCCGACGATCACGCTGTCGCAGTACAGCTCCGATTCCTCCGGGCAGAGCGTGGCATGATACCCGCCCATGACGACCGGAATGCCGCGCGCACGGAATTTCTCTGCAATTTTGTAGCTGCGCTTTGCCGTGTAGGTCTCGACCGAAATGCAGACCAGATCCGTCTGTGTGCCGTAGTCGATCAGCTCGAGCCGGTCATCAAACAGCTCCGTTTCGATCTCCGGCGGCGTGAGCGCTTTGAGCTGGGCGATGGTCAGCGGCTCCATCTTCCAGGTGCCGATGTATTTCTGTCCCGGCTTCTTGCCGATGGCCGGGAGGATGAATGTGATCTTCAATCAATACCCCTCCCTGTTATAGGTTGTCTTGATACATGTTCAACCAGTCTGGAGTGCCAATACCGCCGATATTGTAGAGGATGATATGCTTCCAGCGCTCCTTGATCGACTGACCATCAAAGACACCTGCGTTGAGCATGTCATCTGCGGTCGAAAAAGAGCAGCCGCCCGGAATATCACAGTACCCCAACCAGTACGGCAAATCAAAGTCACGAAGACATCCAAGCATATGATCTGTTTCATCGGGATCATCGTCAAAATAAAACGCAGTTTCGTCAATAAGAAACAAATCATCGTGTTCCAGAATATGGAGAAAAGTTTCGTATGAAAACGGTGCTGTCATGTGCCTTCCTCCTTTTACAGAACCGGGATGTCCGAGTTGTCACACATGACCTCCCGCGTGAATTTATGCCATTTGTCCGCATAGCCCTTGTATCCGAGATTCACCGGCACCGAAAGCCACGGGCTGTGCCGGAACGGCGCAAGACGCTTGAGAATGCCGGATGTGGCATAGGTCGCCCGCCATGCCCGGTCGGTGCCCTCCTCAAGCTCCTGCGGCGTCATCTGTTTCGGTTGGTAGACGCAGTGCTGCACATCATACATCGCCCAGTTGCGTTCGAGAATGCGTCCCTCCCGTTCAAGCTGTGCATAGTATTCCGTGCGTGGGAACGGCGTCAGGATGGAATAGCGCGGCAGGTCGATCTTGGCCTTGATGACCATTTCCACCGTCCGGTCAAAGACGCTTGTATCCTCCTCGTCCCCGCCGAAGGCAAAGCAGCCCTGTACAAGGATCCCGTTGTCATGCAGTTTCTTCATCAGCTCCACATAGTTATCCACACGGTTGTGTCCCTTGTGGATAAACTTCTGTGAATCCTGCGTGATGGATTCAAAGCCGATCAGCAGTCCCCGGCATCCGCTTTTCCGCAGCATTTCAATGAGCTTGTCATCCACGCCGATCGAGGAGGTCACAAGTCCGAGCCAGATCACCTTCAGCGGGATCATTGCCTCGAACAGCTCCATGGCGTATTTCCGGTCGGTCACAAGATTTACGTCCGGGAAAAGCACATGCCGCGAATGCAGCGCTTCGATCTCTGCAACGACCTCCTTCACGGGGCGCTTGTAGACATGCTTTCCGAATGCAGCAGGGTATGCGCAGAAGGTGCAGTTGTGCATGCAGCCCCGGATCGCTTCCACGGTATTGATCGTGATGTAGCGGCTTTTGTTCAGCAGCTCCCGGCGCGGGGTGGGTCTGCCCGCAATGGTGAAATCACAGTTCTGGTGATAGAATTTCTGAAAATGCCCCGTCTGGTAATCCCGGAGAAACTGTGGAAAGGTCTGCTCGGAAAAGCCGGTGAACACCACATCCGCATGCTGTGCCGCTTCGTCGGGCAGCATGGACGGATGCACCCCGCCGAGAAATACCGTTTTTCCTTTCTTCCGGAAGTAATCCGCATACGCATAGCAGCGCGGCGCGGTGCCGGTGATGCAGGTGATGCCGATGAGCTCCGCGTCGATCTCCAGCGGGATCTTGCCGGCGGTCTCATCATAGATCACGACCTCGGCATCCATGTCCTCCGGAACAAGTGCGGCAAGGGTCGTGAGCGTCAGGGGCGCATAATGCAGCGATTTGCCAAAGCTCCCCGAAAACCGGTGCATGGCGCCGGCGGGAGCGAGAAGTGCGATCTTCATAGGAGACCTCCTTGCAGACATTCAGGGACACAGCCATTTTTTCCATCCGTCCAGACGGGAGAGATAGGCGGGCTTGATGTCGCCCAGGCGCATTCCCTCTGCGGTCAGACGGGCAAGATATGCTTTGTCCGGATCGCCGGTCACGCGGATCACATGCGCACATTGCAGCTGTCCGAGTTCCCGGCAGTATTGGTAATGATACCCCTCCCGGAGCGCCGCATCAAGCGCGGAATCCGGGAGATCGGCGGTGGTATACAGGCAGTAGCGCCTGCCTTCCGGTGCAAGAAGGCAGAAATGCTGCTCCAGCCCCAGCGACAGACATACCCCGCGCACGAAATCCTCTGTGAGCTTTTCGCCGCACAGATCACTGGTAATGCCTGAGCGCCGGAGAAAGCGGATGAGGGGGGGATGCGCCGGATCGGTTTCCAGCACTTCGATCACATCCCCGATGCAGTAGCGGTAAAAGCCGCCGCCTGTCGTGACGATCAGCTCATATACTCCCGGATGCAGCCGGTCTGCCGTCACAATGCGGCCGGTTGCCAGGGAGCGAAATTCAAAGAAATGCGAACGGAGGCACAGCCGGCTCCCTTCCTCTCCCACCAGCGGAAAGGAGACAAAGCATTCTGTCGCCAGAAGTCCCTTCGGTTGGAGATAAACGCCAGGGAACCGCGCCCGGATCGCGGGTACATCCTCCGCTGCGCTCCCGTCTGCCCAGCAGGAAATGACCCGCAGGGCAGGAAATACCCGGTCAAACCGGTTCTCCTGTGCATGCCGAAGCCGCATGCGGCATTCCGGAACACGCCGGGCAAGCGCATGCGCATGCTCGCGGATGTAATCGCAGAGAATGGTCAGGTAGGTCGGATTCCAGACCGAGATCAGCGACAGGGCATTGCAGCGCAGGAGCTGAGCCGCTGTTTCCTCCCAGAAATGCGCCATATCCTTTGTAAATTTCACGCTTCCGTCCACCGCAAAGATCCTTCGCATGAGTTTCTGCTCGATTCTGCCGAAATAGGCCGCATCATCCTCAAATCCGATTGGAATGCCCCCGGGTGTGAATTCCTTGCCCTGCGTGACCGGCGTGATCGACCAGTAGCTCATGCCGTCGCAGACGCCGGGAATCCGGGTGTACAGATCACAGAGCCAGGGACGGATGCCGCGCTGGAATTCCGCCTGCAGCGAAGCCGTGTAGGGGATCAGCTTGCGCCCGCCGGAGGATCCGCTTGTCGGTTCAAGCAGCCGCACGGGCTCGGCAGTGAGAATGCCCTGTCCGCCGTCTGCGATGCGTTCGATATACGGTGCATAGTCCTCATAGGTTGTCAGCGGGACAGTGCGGGCAAAGCGCCTGTAATCACGGATCTGCCCGAAGCCGTAGCGCCTGCCGTAGACTGTACCGGCATTCTTCTGCAGCAGATCTCCCAGATAGTCCATCTGCACCCGCCGCACATCACAGGGCGCCAGAAAGCGCCGGTATTCGCCGGCATACATCGTCCGGACGATCCGGTTGAGCGCCCCGGTCATCCGAACAGGATCCTTTCTGTCTGCGGGCGCATGCAGGCTCGGTCGATGCGGGCAAGACAGACAAGATCATTTCCCTTTGCATGGCCGGGATTCCGCTCTGCAAAATAAGCCGTATCCGGATGGCGAAGCTGCTTTTCGTCAATATCTGCGATACCGGATCTCAGGCGATCCTTCGTGTGCCGGTATTCGATCACACCGGTCTGCGGATTGTAGTCGTCCGGATAGAGCTGCGTGGCGTAGGCATCCATGATCTCCTGCATCTCCGCGGGTGTTTCTTCCCGGCGCGAGGGGTAGAATTCCCGCCAGAACAGCGGCAGGATCCGGTAGGTCTTGTAGCCCTTGCAGATGAGGAACCAGTAAAGCTCCCCGTGTGCTTCGGCATAGGGAAACCAGAACTGCGCCCATGTGCGGAACAGCTCTGTATCCCCCCACAGATCACGCCGGATGATGGTGTCGCCGGAGAATACCCCCTGCACCTTCCGCCCGTTCATGGGAACGGTAACGAGCTTCTGCGTGGTGAAGCCCACGATCTCCCCGCCCTCATGCAGCAGGAGCACATAGTCCTTGTCATGGAGATCCCGCCGGAAGACAGCCGGATCTGTGTTGTCGTAGTGCGCCTCCATCAGCGCATACATGGCCTGTATCTCTGCTTCGGTGCAGAGCGAGGCAGGACGCATCTCGCCGGTCATGCGGATCCTCCTTTCCCGGATTCCAGTCCGAATCGCAGCCCTTGCTTTTTGAAGACCTCCTTGCGGAAGAGCGGATTGTAGATCAGGTATGTCATGAAGCGGTAGGGCGTGCGCAGATTTGTCCGCGGTTCCAAAGCGCGTGTGACGATCGACATGGGGCTGTTGAAGCGCCTGCGGCAGTCAAAGCTGATCTCCGTCAGCTCATCCGGGGTCATGTTTTTCGGAATGATGCTGCAATAATTGAAACGGTAGTCCTCATGCAGCCACCATTTTCCGTCGTAGAGAAGGCGGTTTTCACGTTCGAGCTTGGCATAGAGCGGCGTATTCGGGTAGGGCATGAGGATATTGAATGCCGCAAAGGTGAATTTGTTCCGGATGGCAAAATCACAGGTCGCGGTGATGGATTCGAGCGTATCGCCGTCATGCCCGACCGTGAAGGCAGCCCATGTCTGCAATCCGTACTGCCGGAGCTGCTCGATCTCGGCGGCATACATCTCCGAGGAGGCGCGTGTATTCGTCAGCTTGTGCATTTCGGTGATGCACTGCGGCGAAATCGATTCAAAACCAATGACCAGCCCCAGGCAGCCGCTTGCGACCATCAGCTCCATCAGCTCCCTGTCCTGCAGCATATCCATGCTGCCCTGACTGACCCAGTGGATTTTCAGCGGGATCAGCGCCCGGAACAATTCCTTTGCCGCCGCCCGGTTGCAGACGATGTTGTCATCGACAAAGAAGAGGAGCTTTCGTTTCTGCGAACGGATCTCCCGGAGCACCTCCTCGACCGGACGGCAGTAATGATGGGCACCGAAATAGACCGAGGACGCGCAGAAGCTGCATTTGTGCGAGCATCCGCGGGAGAATTGCAGCAGGGAGATCGGCAGATACCCCTTGCCCTCAAAAATATCCCGCCGTGCGATGATCCCGGTCTGCGGGCAAAGGGGCTGCACGGCATCATAGCGCCTTTGCAGGCATCCTGCCCGGAAATCCGCGATCATTTTTGCCCAGACCGGCTCGGCATCCCCGACGATCACGCAGTCACAGTGCTGCGCGACCTCCTCCGGAATGAGCTTGGCATGCATCCCGCCCATGACGACTCTGACACCGCGTGCCATGTATTCCGCGCTGATCTCATAGGCGCGGCGGGCGGTGAAGGTCTCGACCGTAATGCCGACCAGATCGGTCGGGGTATCATAGGGAATTGTCTCCATGCGGTCGTCATACAGCACGACCTCCACATTCTTCGGTGTAAGCGCCGCAAGAATGCCCAGCGGCAGCGGCTCCATCCGGGCTTCATCGACGTAGAGACTGTGCTCCCGCCGTCCGATATTCGGTTTAATCAACGTCAGACGCACCCAGGATCCCTCCCAACAGTTGTCCCTGCTTGCTGCGGATCTCCCGGCGGGAGATGAAATTCGCCAGCAGGAATACGATCAGATTCATCGGTGTCATGCACCGCAGATTCCCGAAGAGCCGCCGGAAGATGCACGGCACGGAATAGAACCGTGTGCGCATGGACAGGCATCCGTCCTGCAGCGTCTCCGGGGTCATATGCTTCGGGATGAAGGCAGTTTCTCCGTACCGGTAGGTATCGGAAAGCCACCATTTCCGATAGCGCAGCCGCCCTTCCTTTGCCATCCGTGCGTAGGTGCCGGTGCCGGGCATGGGAATGAGCGGATTGAAATTCGTCACCGCAATGTGATTGCGCACCGCGAACCGATAGGTGCGCTCGAATACATCCTCCCGGTCGCCGTCGCATCCCAGGACGAATGTCCCGTAGATCAGGAGACCGTGCCGGTAGATGCGGCGGATCAGTGCTTCATAATCCTGCATCACATTGGCAGCCTTGTGCATTTCGGCAAGGCTGTCGGCATTCAGGCTTTCAAAGCCCATGAGCACCAGGAAGCAGCCTGCCCGCTTCATTTCCGCGAGCAGCGCATCATCCCGCGCCGCATCCATGCTGATCTGGCAAGCCCATTTCTTTCTGAGCGGTGCAATGGCACGGAGCGTTTCCAGCGCAGAATCCTTGTCATAGAAGAGGTTGTCATCGGCAAAAAACAGGATCTTTTCCGGCATGGCCGAAAGCTCCTGTACGATCTGTGCGGCGCTTTTCCGTCGCACATGCCGGTACATGGTCTTGATCGAGCAGAAGTCGCAGTTGAATTTGCAGCCACGCGAGATCTGGTACACCCCGATCCCGTAGTACCGGTGCGCATAGACGCCGGGGGCAGGGGTGACCGGACACATCGGCACGGATTCATCCGCCGTATAGCGCCGCTGCGGATGCCCCGCGGCACAATCGGCAAGGAACTGCGGCCATGTCCCCTCGGCATCCCCGATCAGCACGGTATCGGCATATCCAAGGATCTCCTCGGGCATCACCGCCGCATGAAACCCGCCCATGACGATCACGGTGCCGGGTCTGCGGTACTTCTGCGCATGGATGTAGGCGCGTTTTGCCGTGTAGGTCTCCACGGAAAATGCGATCACATCCGCATCAATGACCTCCGGCAGCGGGTCGGTGCGTTCATCATAGAAAACCAGCTCATGACATTCCGGTGTCAGGGCGCGGATGATGCCGAATAGAATGGGCTTCATCGCATCGGAGCTGATGTGCTCGAACATATTCAGCCGGATGAAGGCTATTTTCACGGTGCATCACCTGCGCTTTTCGTCAATTCCCAGGAATTTGAACCCGATGTTTGCCCCCAGTAAAAAGATCCCCGGCAGCCGGAATAAGGTCGGCGAGTGCAGTACCCGCCGGAAGATCCGGCGCCATGTAAATGTCTGCTTCCAGACTTCCCGGTAGAGGACATGCAGCCGCTCTGCCGGGATCTGCGACGGCTCGTAGACCACATGATGCTGATTGTACAGCGACCATTCCTTTGTGCGGATCCGTCCGGCACTGTCCAGATCCCGGTAAAGCTGCGTCCCTGGATAGGGCGTCAGAATGGAGAAGCGGCACAGATCCAGTCCAAGCCTGTCCACGCGCTCCGGAAGCGCGGCAAGCTCCTCCTCCGTATCGCTGTCAAAGCCGAGGACAAAGCACCCGTTGACGGCAATTCTGTGCCGGTGCAGGTTGGCAATGATCTCCCGGTATTTGTCGGCATCCGAATAGCGCTTGGCAACGCCCTTGAGAGACTGTGCATTGAGCGATTCCAGACCGATCAGCACGCCCCGGCATCCGCTCCGGTAGGCAAGCTCCATCAGCTCTTCGTCATGCCCGAAATCGGCAGTGGCATTCCCCACCCAGAGAATATGCAGCTTTTTCAATTCCTGCATGAGTGCTACCGCATATTCCCGGTTCGCAAAGAAATTCGGATCGTAGAAGATCAGAAGCCTTGTATGCAGCGAGCGGATCTCGTCAATCACAGCCTGCACCGGCCGCGGATCCGAACGCCACATGACCGGCATGGAGCAGTATTTGCAGTGGTTGATGCAGCCGCGGTTGGCTGTGATCGCCGGAATGCGCAGCTTGCGCCGGCCGGTGATCTTTGCCCTGTCCGGTATCGGAAACTGTGCGCTGCACACCTCCGGCTCCCGGTAGAATGCCAGCGGATGCCCCTCGCAGAAATCCCGCAGGAATGCCGGAACAGCCTTTTCCGCCGGGCCTGAGATCACGGTATCACAGTGCATTCCGACCTCCTCCGGAAGCGCCGTGGCGTGATAGCCGCCAATCACGGTATATGCCCCGCGCCGCTGAAATTCCGCACTGTGCCGGTAGGCGGTCTGGATCGAGGAGGTATCCGAGGAGATCATGACGAGATCATACCGCACCCGGTCATAATCTACCTCCTGGGAATATTCATCCACCACATCGACCGTCTCAAACATCCCCTCCGGGATCAGCGCACAGATGGCGGCGAGTGTCAGCGAGGAATAGGAGATCAGATTGGAGAAGCGGCTGCGCAGGGCGGCTTCATTCCGGCTCCATGCCTGGATCAGCAGGAGCCTTTTCTCACCGGACATTGTAGTAGAATGCGTCTGCCGCAGCACGGTCATGCCCGGTGAGGATGGCACGGGTATTTTTCAGATCCTTCAGCAGATACCAGTCCCCGAACTGGTCAAATTTCCGGCTTGAGGTGATGAGAGGGGAGCGCAGCGTGCCGTATTTTCTGCCGTTTTCTGCGCCGAGGCGGTTGAGCCGGACGGCAAAATCCATGTCCTCCATGCTGACGAGGGATTCATCAAATCCGCCGATGGCATCGAATGCCTTCTTATACGTCCAGAACAATCCGCCCGACAGTCCCGCACGTTCCCGGAGCATGACGGGCAGCAGATGCACCGCCACGACCATGGTGGATGCGGCAATGCCGGGGGAAGCGCGGTCAAATGTCGGGATCGCGCCGCCGCCGATATAGTCACCGCTTGTGAGCTTTTCCCAGATCTCCTCGAATGTCCCCTCTGACATGAAGCTGTCCGCATCAATGGTCATGATGACGCGCCCCTCCGCCAGCCGTGCGCCGGCATTGCGGATGGCGGCAATGGAGGTATCGGTATTTTCAAGCACCTGCGCCCCGTAGCTGCAGGCAATCTCAGCCGTTGCATCCGTGCAGCGGTTGGCCACGACAATGACCTGTACGCGCTGCGGCGGAACATGCACGGCGGCCTTGCGGATGGCATCGAGACACCTGCCGATATAGTCCTCTTCATTATGGGCGGGGATGATTACAGAAAACAGCGGTTTCATAGGCGGCCTCCTTTACAATAGTATCTTTATTATACACGATTTCTGTAACTTCGTCAAGTGGATTTTTGTGCAATTTTCCATATTTCCGGCATAGATTAGCTTTGGCTAACAATCCCCTTGTCAAATCCCGCAGGATGCTGTATAATGGATGGGTAATGAATCTGAGAGGAGACGATCTGTTTGCTGACAAAACTGCTGATGCTGACCGCCCTGATCGGGCATATTCTGTGCTGGTACTGCGACCGGAGAATGACCTTCCTGCCCGGAGGGATCTTTTCGGTCAAAGCGATGCAGGACAATGACAAGCTCTCTAAAATCTTCGCCGGAATGCCCCTGCGGCAGGCGGAATCCGCGACCTTGCTCGGAATTCCGGCGCTGCTGATGAGCTTTTTCGGACTCTGGGGGATCTCGGAATGGATGCGCGGCTATTCGCAGACAGCCTCGGTGATCCTGTTTGTTTCGGCGGTGGTCTTTGTGATGGTCGGGGTAGTCCACCATGTATGCTGCGGCATGACGGAATGGTTCTATGTCCGCCTTGGCCGCACGGAGGAGGCGCGGCAGACGGTGCTGGAATTTTTCAAGCGCACCTCCGTCACCATGATCGTGTGCTACCTGGGGCTGATCGTGTATTTCGTGACATTCTTTATCGCGGTGGTCTCCGGCGTGACGCCGCTGCCGCGGATCGCATGCCTTGCCAATACGATCGTGTTTTTCATCCTGCTGACAGCCTTCCGCGTGCATAACGGCGGCAATCTCGCCAATGCAGCATTTTTCCTTTGCTGCCTGATCCTGCTGTAAATCTGCTGTTTCCCCTGCCTCTGGCAGGGGCTTTTTATTACCATCGCGGTAATAAAAAGAAACCGGAGCCTGTGCTATAATAAAATTGGAAGAAGTGTCTGCAAACGGAGCCGATGCTTTCAAGCTGCAACAGGTGTAAAGCTCCACGCAGATCAGGGCGTTCTGCCGAACGATGCTTCTGCAACAGTCCGCCTTTCCCTTATGGATAACATCGAAAATGTATCGTTCAAGGTGCAGGCTGACGGAAATGCTCCGTTCAATGATGTAGATTATGACATCATGCAGGAAAATCTCGATGATAATACAACAGATTTCCGTATGCAGATACCAAGCGAAAACAGCTACCTGAGAGCGACATTCTATGTTGTTCCTATGAGCCGTGATGTTGTCTACTATATCGGATTCTCCGATTTACAGCCCGGAAGTGCTGATTTTGTGACAAGCGTAGAGGTGCTTGCCCCGACAGAACAGCGGCAGACCGATGCTCCGCAAACAGAAGCACCGACAGATGCAGCAGTAACTTCGGAAAGCACCACAACAACTGAAACAACTACGACTGCTGCAACGGACAAGGCAGAGACTACTACAACAAAAGCTGAAAAGGAAACGGAAACGACAACTGTTGCGGTCACTCCCAATGAGGAGGGATATATGCCGAAGACAGGCGGACGCTCAGATGCGGACGGTCTTGGCGTTCTCATCTACGATGAGCGGGGAAATAAGATGAATCGGTCCTATCAGCTTCCTCGGACTGATCGTTCCCCATATCGCAAGACTTCTGGTCGGCAGCAATCACAAGGTGCTGATGCCTCTTGAAAATAAGGTGAAAAATTGATATAATATTGGTATATTCTCTGATTGGAGTGATTCTATGTTTGATAAACGACTGACTGGACTTTGTCCGGAAAGCAAAAAATACATTGCGGGAAATATCCTCCTGCAATGGCTGGAATTGATTTGCAATACTGTCATGACATGGCTCATCGCCAAAAATCTGGATGGATTGTATAATGAGCATAAGCCTTGGTTCTGGTGGGATACGCTGCTCTGGATGTTCGGATTCCTGATTTTGCTTCGTTTTCTCACCACCAAGGGAGCAACAAGAATGAGCTATCTTGCGTCGAAAACCGTCAAGCAGAAGCTCCGTGAGCTGATATATGGCAAGCTGCTCAGACTCGGCAGCAAATACCGTGAACAGGTATCCACAGCGGAGCTTGTACAGGAATCCGTTGAGGGCGTTGACCAGCTTGAAAGCTATTTCGGACTTTACGTTCCGCAGTTTTTCTACGCATTTATCGCCCCAATCACGCTGTTTTTCCTGTTCGGACTGGCGGGAAGCTGGGCAACTGCAACGGTACTTCTGGTCTGTGTACCGCTTATCCCCGGTGCGATCATGATGGTGCAGAAAATAGCCAAAAAG
>CACZPI010000133.1 GCA_902783005.1 uncultured Ruminococcus sp.
CTCCCTAATGTGTTGGA
Organism: uncultured Ruminococcus sp.; assembly: GCA_902783005.1. Taxonomy (GTDB): domain Bacteria; phylum Bacillota; class Clostridia; order Oscillospirales; family Ruminococcaceae; genus UBA3855. Next base: position 18 of record CACZPI010000133.1, read on the forward strand.
GAGTGGTGTTCTTGTTTATCGAATTTGATTCTGCTTATTGTGTGGGGTTACTTAATGGATATTTGACATTCGCTTTTACTATGCCATAAACCCGATCTGTCCCAAACAGAAATTCTCAAGTGCCGCCACCAGCTTCGGATGCCGTATCACAAAATGCGTTGTCGGGGCGTTGGACTTAGAGATCATTACCCACTCATGCAGCTTGCACTTAATTCGGATATTACGGAACAGAGGGGATTGCTTTGTCTCAAGCTGCAAACTGCCGTGCGCCTGTGCATAGGTTTTCGTCAGTTCCAGATGTGCCTTGTATTCCTCATAGGTATATGCATAGTCCGTATCACAAAACGAATCCGTCAGGGCAAGGTGAAGCGGAGCAGTACGATATTCCTCCTCCGACAATTCGGGGATCACGGCGGTCAACTCCGAATGCGACAATATATGTTCAGACAGCTCCCTGACCTCTGCGAGAGATCGGAGCAGTTTTTCCTTGTCTCCGTCCGATGCTACATTCCGCTGCAATATGTCTGTAAGAAGCTCCTCCGACAGCGTATAGAATGGGAGGAACGGGTGCAGCGTAAGCCGTTTTCCCTCGCTCTGTGCTTCAAGGTGCAGGAAGGATTGATATTTGTTTTCTGTATCTTGCCTATAAATGTCCATGAGTGGTGCTGCTGACCGCATCAGATTGACCTTGCGGAGAGCCGATGCCCGCATCAGCTCCGGCGTAAATGTCAGCGAATACCACGCATCATCATGCTGTACGCTCGTCCCTGTCAGGCTTGCCGCACCGGAGAGGTACAGTGTATTCTTATAGGGGCTTCGGCTTGCCGATTTGAGGTAATACGGCGAGATCTGCCCTGTCATGTACAGCGGTATCCACGCCATAAGTCCAAGCAGCATTTCCTCGGCAGGACGGTCAAGGTCATGGATCATATCCAGATGCAAGCCCTTTTTCAGACACAGGGCGATTGACAGCATCCAGTTTTTATTGAACTCCATATCCTGTGCCATGTCGGTCAGGGACATTTCATTGTGCATAAAGATCGGCTCGGTACTCGGAGACAGCAAGGTCATACGAAAGAAATTCAACTCCGCATTTCTCATCTGTTCTGTGCCGACATACTCGCCGCAAAGCTGTGCAGTATCAAATTCTTTCGGTATCTCCGGCGTTTCAAAGTGAAACATCGTCATGTACTGATTGAGGTCGAAGTTGTCCAGACTGTGCAGAAAATTCCCCATACCGTCCTGCCTGCGAGTTTCCGTCCCCCATAGCCATTGCTCCATTATCGCTGATAGATCGGTGAGGTCATTGCTCCCTGTGAGGATTTGCAGAATCCGCCTATCGTCCTCACGCTGGCGGTGCATTTTCAGATAGGCACACAGACCTTCGAGAAATCGTTCCCTATCGGCAGGCTGATTTTTGCCGGAGCGAATGGATGACAGATCCCCGATACTGTATGGAAGATCGCTCCCTTTGCATTCTCGGGAGGAAGCGGAACATCCTCTATGACATCCCTCACGATCCCGGACAGTGTCAAGGAGATCGGAACGTCCGCATTCGGCTGCGATCAGTTGACGGAGGTCAATTTCCCGGATACGGTCATTCAGTTTACCGGCTTGGATGTATTCAGCGGGTCACCGTGGTTGGAAGCAAAGCGCGCCGAGGATCCCGTGGTGATTGTCTGCGGAAGCGTGATCGACGCCCAAACAGCGTCAGGTGCCGTCACGATCCCTGACGGCGTGCAGTACATCGGTCCCTGGACGTTCGCAAATAACGATGCCGTCACAGAGGTCACGCTGCCGGAGAGCGTTGTAGAGATCGGGCGTGATGCTTTCTACCGCAGTGAATCACTCGCAGCCCTGACCGTATTGAATCCGTGCTGTGCCTTCCCAGATGGTGCTGAGAGCATTTCAACCGGTCATGACGATGACTGGAATGCCGTTTACAGCGGTACGATCTACGGCTATGATAATTCGACTGCACAGGAATTTGCTGAAAAATACGGATACACATTTGAATCACTTGGAAGATTCACTGCTGTCAGGGGTGATGCAAACGGTGACGGAGAATTTAATGTATCAGATGTAGTTCTTCTTCAAAAGTGGCTGCTCGCTGTTCCGAATACACATTTTGCTGACTGGAAGGCAGTAGATTTCTGCGATGATGACAGGCTCGATGTATTCGACCTCTGCCTTATGAAACGTGCTTTGATCTATGGCACTGATAAGTAACCGCACTTTTGCAAATCTCTCTATCTGCACGTTCAGAGAGTAAAATATTGGGTCGATTCATAATAACAATGGGGCAAATCAGATACCGCACTCTGGAAACAGGGTGCGGTATTTCTGCTTGAACGGCTCTGTATGCCCCGCTTCATTTTAGGGTATTTGCTGCACAGATGCTTTGTGCCTACTATGACTGCTCGTGTGATTCCCATGCACTGTTTGATGACAAAAAGATTGCCGGCTGTGATTCCTACGCTGTGCATCTGAATCAGTATCATGTGATCTGCTTTGATGTAACAAGCTTCATTTCGGTTGCCAGAAGAAACGAGCGTCCGCTTTCGGATGTCCCGAATATGATCGTGGATGCACTCCAGAAGGAACTAATAGAGCAATACAAAGATCTTAGAACGAATATGTCCCTTACAGACTGCATCCTGCGATGTGTTGAGGATTCCGGCAGAAAATTCGTATTCATCATTGATGAGTGGGACGCATTGATCCGAGAAGCCAAAAATGAC
>CACZPI010000134.1 GCA_902783005.1 uncultured Ruminococcus sp.
GTTTGCAAAAACCGCCTTGCCGTCATATTGAGAAATAAAACCAAGCGTCTCACGCAAGGTGGGTATCCGCCTGAAAGTCTCTCGCTCCCAACGTCCGAATCCATCGTGCCAATGCAGACGGAAACGGGAGGTCTGCAATCCTCAGTCAGAGCATTAGATTCCCTGAAAATAGGTGTTGGATTATAATAACAATAATTACTCGAACAAGGCAGTCTTTTGACGCTTTTCACGCTTTTGACAGAGTCATGATCTGTTTCTCAGTCAGATTCCTCGTCGTCCTCGTCATCTTCCTCGTCCATGCGGTCAAGGAACATCTGGCCGATCCGGTCGTACTCCTCGTCATTGTCGATGGTGGCCAGGAATTCCTCGCCATTCTCTTCACCGACCTTGAGGATTACAAGCTCCGTATCCTGCTCGATCATTGCCTCTGCGTCCTCCGTATGGGGGATCAGGCCATAGTAGACATTGCCGTCCACCTCAAGGATGTCCCAGAGCTCAAATTCGTGCTCCGTGCCTTCCTCGTCCTCCAGTGTGAAAATTTCCGGTGTATAATCGTCCATGTCCGACTCCTTTCTGCCATACGGCCAAGGATTTTCATATCCTGTAATTATATTATACTACATATCCGTCAGAAAATCAAGCCCTGAATGAAAATTTTTTTGGTGATTCTGCATCACGAGAAATGCTTGGCTTCCCGCAGGTCGATCGCGCCGCCGAAGGGATTGTAGCGAATATCCTGATTTCCTGCCGTGCTGATGAGATAGCTGTTCTTGTAAAACAGCGGAATGAAGCAATGCGTCCGCAGGATCGCACGCTCTGCCTCGCCGCAGACTGCCACCGATTCCGAAAGCTGCTGCGTCTGCCGGAGCTGCTGCATGAGTGTTTGCAGGTCGCCGGAGGTCATGCCTGTCAGCTTCGCGGCCGCGGTGTAGGCCTCCAGTGCCGCATAGGGGCTGTTGCGCTGCGGGGTGATGCCGTAAAGCGCGATCGCATATTCCCCCGCTGCCAGCCGCCGGTCATATTCATCCGGCGACACCGTTTCAATGCCGATATAATAGCCGAAAATATTCTGCCACTCCTGGCAGACTGCCAGCAGGGCTTCGGTGTCCTGAATCGACGAGGGCACCATGATCTGCATGGTATTCATCGTATTCAGATTCAGAAGCGCCGCCGCCTTGTCGAAAAGCTGTGCCGCCTGCACCGGATCATAGGCCGGGGACAGCGGTTCATCGGCCAGCATTTCCCGGTAGGAGCGCCCGAGCAGCGTGATGCCCGGCGGAATGCAGCCCGATGCCGTTTCCAGATCCTCGCTCAGCAAGGGCGCAAGCCGGCTCCGGTCGATCCCGCATGCAAGTGCCTGCCGCAGCTCGTCGTTTTTCAGATTTTCATTGTCCGGGTTGAAGATCAGCCCGAGCGTCACCGCACGCACCGCCTGTACCTCGTAGCTGCGGGATTGCAGATAGGTCTTCGGATAGTGCCCGGTCGCCATGATGTCCGCGCCGCCCTCGGCATAGACCGCCTCCGCATCCGTGCGGCCGTGCTCAATATTGAATTGCAGGCTGCTCGGGTAGACGTTCTCTGCATCATGATACAGCCGGCTCTTGCGCATCGTCAGGAAATTGCCGCTGCCGTACTTGTCGTAATTCCACTTTTGCAGGCAGAATGCGCCGTTGCACAGCACGGTGTCCTCATCAAGCCCGTAGCGGCCGTTCGTCGAGAGGAAAAATTCCTCATTGCACGGCACCGCGCAGCTCTGCGCCAGAAGCGGGAGAAATTCCGGATCCGGGTATTCCAGCTCAAAGATGACGGTCGTGGCATCCGGCGCCGTGACGCCAAGCGTCTGCGTATCCGCCCCCTCCCGCAGCACCGCCTGCGCATTGCGGATGCTCAGGTATTCCTGCGCATAGGGCGAGCGCGTGGCAGGATCGAGGAGCCGCCGGAAGGCAAAGACATAATCCCGCGCCGTCACGCGCTCCGGACGATCCGGATCGGTATTCTTGCCGTACCAGTAGCAGTCATCCCGCAGCGTGAAGGTGTAGGTCAGCCCGTCCTCCGAAATGTCGTAGGACTCGGCTTCCCCGCAGACCGGCTCGCCGTCTGCATCCAGCCGCAGCAGACCCTCGGTCATATTCGGCAGGACGGCCAATGCCTGCGGATGATCCGTGAACTGCGGATCCAGACAATCCGGATTGTCCGGCAGCATCACGGTGAACAAATATCCCGCGCCCGTGTCCTCTCCCCTGCTGCAGCCGCACGGCAGCAGAAGCACACCGGCTGTCAGCACCGCCAGGGCGCGTGAGATGATGTGTTTCATAGTGTCTCCTTATCTCTTCTCATGAACTGTATGGCTTTTATTACATTTATTATTATACCACCTTGCCGCCGGTAATGCAACCGCTTTTTCGGATATTTTTGCGCCCCTGCATGCCCTGTCAGCCCCATTCCGCCACAGTCGCATAAAAGCTGCGGCAAATTGTTGAAAAAGTGCCTTATTTTTTCAGAAGATTAAAAAAACTATTGACAAAGTGTGAACTTGGTGCTATAATAAGAATAATATAGAATAGAAAAGACAGATACGTACAGCTCTCAGTGATAGTCCACATCTCAATTCAAAGCCATCCGGAATCATCAATCATCTCAAAAGGGTCTGTGAAGAAAAATATCAGAATAACAGCCAGAACAAATCCGAGAAGACCGTGGAGGAACTGTTTGCCATGCAGCCAAATGCTGCGAAAGAGGGGGAGAATCATGAAACATACTGCCAGAAGAAAAGCCGCATCCGGCTTTACACTCGTCGAACTGATCGTGGTCATCGCCATCATCGGTGTGCTTGCCGCGATCCTGATTCCGTCGCTGCTCGGCTATGTCAAGAAGGCACGGCATTCGAGCATGAATGCATCCGCCAAGTCGCTCTACAATGCGGCTATGACTGCCTGCCGTGAAAACGAAGTCACCAAGCCCATCCCTCCGGATGTCTACGCCTATGACGGAAACACCTTCGGAGGTGTCGTGAACGCTTCGCTCAACAAGTATATCTATGAGTATTTCCCCAAGGCTGAGGACTGCCACTGGGCTGTCAAGATCGAATATGATGTGCCGGTCGGCGTCATGATCGCCAAGGAAACCACCGATACGCTCATCGGTACCCA
>CACZPI010000135.1 GCA_902783005.1 uncultured Ruminococcus sp.
CGCCGCAGCACCTTCCGGGAAAAGCAGGAAGGCACACAAATCCGCAAAGCCGCTCACTTTTGGCGGGCTGAGCACCGGGCTTGTTGCTGCCGTTGCGGGCGGCAGCGTGCTGATCGCCATGATCGCCAGCTATGTGATCGTGGCGGGCACCTACCAGGGGAAATTTTTGCCGAATACCTATATCAATGCCGTTGAGGTCGCAGGCCTGACCACCGATGAGGCAGTCGATGCCCTGCTTGAAAATGCGCAGGAGCGTGACATCACGCTGATCGACCACAACGGACAGGAAGTCGTGTTCAAGGCAGCGGATTTCGATGCGCATTACACCATTCCGGAGGGCGCCTTCACGGAGGCCTCCGGCGAGAATCCCTATGCATGGGTCGGCAAGCTGTTCGGCGCTTCGGAATACAAGGTCGATTATGACTTCTCCTATTCCGATGAAAAGCTCCGTGCGCTGATTGCCGCGCATGACTGGGGCAGCGCGGAATCCACAGATGCGTATATCCGGCGGACGGATTCCGGAGATTTCGAGATCGTTCCGGAAACGCTGGGCGACCAGTTCGACCAGGAATCGCTGGTCAAGTATGTCGAGGAGAATCTCGAGCTTGGCATGTGCAAGCTCAAGATGGAGGATTCCGGATGCTATGAGCCCTACCGCGCCAAGACCGTGGTCGGGGATCTGCGCGACGAGCTGGATCTGTACAACAACTTCGGCAAAATGACGATCACTTTTGATTTTGAAGACCGCACCAAGACCGTCACCAGCGACATGATCGTGAGCTGGCTCCAGCTCGGCGACAACGGCCAGGTCGTCAAGGACGAGCAGGGACGGATCAAATTCAAGTGGGATGACATTGCGAAATTCGTCGATGCCATGGCGACCGAAACCGATACCTTCGGCACCGACCGCAGCTTCTATGCGACGGTGGACGGATGGATCACGGTACCGTGGGTCGATTCCAAGAGCTGGGACAAGAACAACTGCTCCAATTACGGCTGGAAGATCAACCGTGACGAAACGACACAGCAGATCATTGATCTGATCCGTGCGGGCGAAACGGTCAAGGTCGAACCGATCTATTATTCCTGGGGCAAGGGCTATGTGCGTGCGACGGACGACATCGGCGACACCTACATTGAGGCCGATATTTCCGAGCAGCATTTCTGGGTCTACAAGAACGGCACCGTTGTCATGGAGAATGATTTCGTTTCCGGCACGGAGACCAACTGGGAGCGCCGCACACCCCGCGGCATCTGCCAGGTGCTCGACATGCAGGCCGGCAAGTACCTGGGCACCATGGAGGTGCAGGGCTATCGCTGCTGGGTCGATTACTGGATGGCATTCAACAACTGCGGATGCGGATTCCACGATCTTTCCCGCGGTGCTTACGGCGGCAGCATCTATATGTACAACGGCTCTCACGGCTGTCTCAACCTGAAATGGTCTGTGGCCAAGGAGCTGTTCAATACCATTTCCATTGGTATGCCTGTCATCGTTCACGACTAACAATAAACCCTCTTTCCCATGGATGCGGGAAAGAGGGTTTTCTTTGTGATGATGGATGCATGCAGGCACATCACCGGATCACCGCGATGGCAGTCGCATTGTCCGTGTCCTTCGGGGTGCGCTTTTCCATGAGGGCATACATCTGCGCAAGCCAGACCTCCGGGTCGCCGTGGGAACGCCGCAGAAGCCGGCACATTTCCGGTTCGCGGATGTATTCCCAGAAGCCGTCCGAGCACAGCAGCGCCGCATCGTATTCGCGGCATTCATGCACCGCGCTGATCTCATAGCGCTCCTCCGCCCACGGCTCGCCAAGCACCCGCAGCAGCCGGTTGCGGTCAGGGGATTTCCGGATGTGCGATTCGCGCAGCTCCCCCTGATTCACACGCATCTGCGGCACACTATGGTCAAGCGTCCGCCCGGCCAGCCTGCCGCGGCGAAAGAGATAGATCCGCGTATCCCCCACATGCCCCCAGAGCATCCGGGATTCCGAAACGAGCAGCACGCTTGCGGTCGTCTTGAGCATATTCCGGTCGCCAAGCGCCTCCTGCCGGGCAAGGAGCTGTGCCTGGGCTTCTTCAAATGCCGCCGAGAGATTTTCCTCCGTCAGCTCCGGATGCAGCCCGAAATGCAGCAGCATCCGGTCAGCGGTCATCTGTGATGCCTCCGCGCCCCCGCGGTGTCCGCCGAGCCCGTCACAGACCACATAACAATTCACATCATGAAAGCAGCCGATCTTCGCGCAATCTTCATTACGCGCCCTTCCGCCGATCTCGCTGCGGCAGGCACATCTGAGCACGGTGCATCCCCCTTTCCTGCATTTTCACCCTTATTATAGCATAAACCTGTCCGTCCTGCAAGGACTTTCTCTGCGCATTCGTGGGATTTGTGGGGAAAATCGTCATGTTATACAACGGAATACCCGGGATTTTGTCTAATGTGATGGGTTCCGGTACCAACAGAATGCACAAAAACGGGGTTTCATTTTTGTGGAGGATTTTTGTAATTTTTGGGAGCATTGGCTTCACTAACATGATATAAGGGCGGCTTCTTTTTATTGGAATGTCGGGGGTGCGTTGTGGGGGGCTTCGCCCCCCAGGGATCGCTTTTTGTAATTCAGAATTTCCTGGTGCCCCCTACAAGAGGGGCGCCTCGCCGCGCCCCTCTTGACTCCCCGGCGCTAAGAGGGGGCTCGGCGCCCCCTCTTAGTACTCCCTGCCTTATGCTTCCGCAGCACCGTCAAACGCATGTTTTTTCCAGGTAGTTTGCTTTATGTCATAGGCTTGCTATATCTGGAATATTGAAGCGCTCGAATTTGTTGTTTTATCGGCCTGGTTCCCCGTTTCATTGGGATCGATTGCAGAAATCAAAAGCATTCGTTCCATTGGAAAGCTCCTGTTTTGGTTTTCGTGAAACTCCGACTGTCGGAAAGCGGCAATGAAACAAGATTTTTCCGATAACCAATCGATCGCAATGGAACGGGGAACTACGCCGAGCACGCGTCTGATTTACAAATAAAACCCAGACATAACGCGCCCATGGCATACAGTAAATTACCTGGAAAAACATGCGCTGTTTCCACGGCGGAAGCCTAAAGCAGGAGTTCTCAGAGGGTGCAACC
>CACZPI010000136.1 GCA_902783005.1 uncultured Ruminococcus sp.
CGCACGCGGGGAGGGGGTTTTAGGTGCGGGGGCTGCGCCCCCGCACCCCCTGAAAAAGTGTCAGAGACACTTTTTCGACAGTCTGGAAGCCCTCCCCAACCGGGGAGGGCTTTTTTTATTGTTATGAAAAATCAGAGCCTCCCGGAGGGAGGCTCGTACATTTTTAATAGACCAGATAGTCCTCCCCGACCTTGTAGGCAAGCTCGGAAACGCGGAAATCCTCCAGCTTGACACCCTTCTTCATCGCCTCTGCAACGGCATGGAACTTGGCACTTGCGGCAAGCACCTGGTTGATCTCGCGGCGTTCGGGCTGCTGCTTGCGAAGGTACTGGATCAGCGCATCCTCGATATAGCCGTAGCTGCGCACCTGGGTGCGATTGAGCCGGAAATGCGCCCCGTTTTCGGGCATCGCGATCAGGCCGTCATTGTCCCGGTACTGCACCACAAGCTGTGCGGTGATCTCCGGCAGGAATGCCAGCAGCTCCTCGGCCAGCGGGCGCACGGCGGTCAGTGCCAGAATATCGCGCTGTGTGGCACGCATCGTCTTTTCATCGCGGATGTTCTGCATCAGCCGGAATGCCCGGAATGTCAGATCCCCCACCCGCTGCTTGTCGTAGGGGCATTCCGTCACGGTGTCGGCATGCTGCAACAGCATCACAAGCTGCTTGTCGGAGCGGTAGCCCGCGGAACCGGCACAGCGCTTCGTCAGATCTTCAAAAAGGATGTCGCTCAGCCGGTGGCAGACAGCGCCGTTCACGCGCACCTCGGCATCTGCACGGCCATTCACCGCCGAAGCGGTCATTTCGATCCAGTACGCCCGCTTGGTGCCGATGTAATGCGGCATTTCCGCCGCGATCAGCCGCCACAGCTCGACCGGGTCGCCCTCGCCGTTGTGCAGGATGGGACGGCTGTCGGGAATGGCAAAGCGGTGGACATTCCCGGGAATGTCGGCCTCGATCGACTGTCTGCCGCCGTCGAATGCTTTCAGAATGGCGGGCAGGTAGGCGGATGCATACTGATCGGCGGCATTTTGCAGGGCTTCATCTGCGGAATGGCCGGTGCCTGCAATGGAAATGACCATTGCCTCGTCAAACCAGTCATGCTGCGCAATGAAAAGCACCTGCGCCGTCCATGCACCGGCAACGGTCTGCATGGAGCCGGTGTCGATGGTCAGCACCAGTCCGCACGGATACAGCAGCCCGCCTGCATGGGGGACGCTGTCGGGGACACGCTGCGCAATGATGGCAAGCAGCTCCGGAATACCGGTGGAAACATCTATGGAAGCCGCCGGACGGCCGGCATTGGTATTGTCTGTCATGATACATGACCTCCGATCCTCATAGTATTTATAGTATACCACGGAAACGGCAGATCTGTCAAGAGCCGCAGATTCCCCCGGATGCAACCGATTATGACCTTGACAGACCCCGGGCAGTCGTGGTATACTTAAAGTAAGGAATTACTTTGCCGGAAAGGGGGGAGCGTATTGCCCTATCGCATGGATATGGAGGAGCTGGATGTTCCGGTGGATGACACAGACAACGAGGAGCTGACGGAAGAACAGGAGGAAGAGGAGGAACGCCTTGCCGAGGAGCGTTCCCGCAGGCGGCTTGGCCGGTTTGCACGCGGCTGTCTGGAGGTGGCAATCTTCCTGCTGCTGTGTGCGGCGGGGGTATTCTTTGCCGAGCGCCGCGCCGGAATTGCCGTAGGCTATCTGCTGCCCCCGAATGTGCTGGCGCTGTCCCTGATGGCCGGGAGCATTCTGGCGCTGGTGGTCGGCATGTTCTCGATCAACCGCCGGGTGCTGGGCGGCCTTATGATGATTCTGTGCGGGTGGCTGATGCTGTTCACCTACGCGCTGGCCAATCTCCAGGAGCCGGAATACCTCTCCGTGACCATTCCCGGCACGCAGCAGAAATTGGAAATGACGCTTGTTTCCACCTATGCCTCCACGACGCTGCTGCTCGATGAGCCGATCCTTGAACCGATCCTCTCCCACCGCTGGAAATTCCCGGTGCATGGCCGCAATATCCCGCTCGATGAGCTTATTGAGCTGCGCCGCATTTCCCGGCAGAATGTCGTGCATCTCTACTATGAAGGCCGCCTCTGGGCAATTTACGACCCCGCCGCGGATTCCTGGGCGGATGTGCTCAACCACGAGGAGGTCGAATGAATCCCCCTGGAGAAGGGGGATTCATTTTTTTATTGGGAATGTCGGGGGCTTTGGTGGGTGGCTTCGCCCCCCAGGGGGAATTTCGATTTTTTCGGAATGTCCTTGTGCCCCCCACCAGAGGGGGCGGCGGCGCCCCCTCTGGACTCCCGCCGCATAGAGGGGGCTGGGCGCCCCCTCTATGAACTCCCTGCCTTAGGCTTCCGCCGTGGACACTACGCACGCTTTTCCCGGAAATTTACCTGATGTCATAGGCGCGTTATGTCTGGGATTACTTGAAATTCAGACGCGTGCTCAGCGTAGTTTCCCGTTTCATTGCAATCGATTGGTTGTCGTAAGCGTGCTTTCCATTGCAACATTATTACAGTCGGAGATACCGGAAACCAAAACAGGGAATTTCCAATGGAAAACAAGATTCTGATTCCAACATTCGCTTCCAATGAAACGGGGAACCAGGTCGATAGAACAACAAATTCGAGCGCTTCAATATTCCAGATATAGCAAGCCTATGACATAAAGCAAACTACCTGGAAAAAACATGCGTAGTGTCCACGGCGGAAGCCTAAACGAGGAGGAGTTCTTAGAGGAGGGCGAGCAGCCCTCCTCTAAGCGCCGGGGAGTCAAGAGGGGCGCGGCGAGGCGCCCCTCTTGTAGGGGGCATCAGGAAATTATGATTTCAAACAAAACTTCTCTGGGGGGCGAAGCCCCCCCACCAAGCACCCCCGACATTCCAGAATTCCCCCTCCAAAAAATCCCCCACTTATGAAAAATATGTTACAAATCCATTGACATTTTATCCAAAAGAGGGTATAATTAGAATAGGATTTCTATGCAGAGCTGTCAGCAAATGCTGGCACCTGCTGATACAGAATGACTTCCGGGAGGAGGCTTTGCACCGCCATGAAGAATAAAAATACGATTCTCTGGATCGAAGCGTTTTTTGCAGCGATCTCCATGTGGATCCTGTTCACCGTGGAATATTACCCCGAACGTGCGCACACCGCGCTGCGGATCTATGTCTTTGCCATGCTGCTCATCACCCTCGGCATGGTCATTGCCGTGCGCTATTACCAGAGCCAGCACAGCTCCGTGGACATCGACCGCATCTGCGAAATGGTGCGGCATATCGACGTTCCGGCATTCATCTGGTCAAATGACCTGACCACCATGTACACCAATGAAGCCATGGACGAGCTGCTCGGCATCGCGGAAAGCGAGGATCCCGGTGACATTGATGTGCTGCTGACCAATTTCTTCCATTTCCTCGGCATCGCCCCGCGCAATGCCGCCGATGTCCTCAGCGGCCATTCCTATTACCGCGGCATCGAGGACGAGGACGGGAATACCCGCTACATTTCCTGGACGACCTCGCTCCTGAAGCACGGCAGCCGGGCATCCCTGTATTTCTCCATCGGCTTTGAAACGACCGACCTTGTCGAGACACAGCAGGATCTCAACGATACCCTCCGCGAGCTGTCCAAATCCGAGAGCCGCTATGCACTCTCCATGAAGCTCTCCGGCATCGGTATCCTCCTGTGCGAATCGAACCGCGATGAATATTATGTCTCCGATGAAGCCATGAAATTCCTCGGCATCAGCGAGAACCGCATCACCTTCTCCGAATTCCGCAAGCGCCTCCATCCGGAGGATCGCCTGATCTTCGACGATTATCTCAATAAGGTGCGCTATTCCACCCCGCAGCGCAATTCCACCAAGCCCAGAACGCTTGAGCTGCGCATCCGCCCGAACAATTCCGGGCAGTATACCTGGTATTCCTACCATTACCACGAAAACCTCGCCAATAAGGACGGCATGCCCATCATCGGCGGTGCCCTGATCGACATTTCCGTTGAAAAGGCCAAGGATGCGACCATCGAACGCCTCGCATTCCTTGACGAGATCACCGAGATCGCCAACCGCAACAAGCTCATGCATGACGGCGAGGAGACCTTCCGCATCTGCCGTGCGATGGGTACCTACTGCTGGATCCTGGTGCTCGACATTGACCGTTTCCACATCATCAACGATTCCTACGGCTACGAGAACGGCGACAAGATCCTCAAGCAGTTCGCGCATGTCCTGTGCAAGTACACCGCTGCCGGCGGCTTTGCGGCGCGTGTCAGCGCGGATAATTTCGCGATGGTGCTGCATGATTACAGCGACTACGGCGACGACGAGCTGCCCGGACGCACCCTCGAGCATATCCGTGCGGATCTGCAAGGGCTGTCCATCGGGGAATTCGCCAATCTTTCCCTGTCGTGCTCTGCCGGCTTTGCCCGCATCCCGACCGACGGCAATTCTTTCCATGAGGTGCTTGAACACGCCGAATTCGCGCTGGCGATGGGCAAGGGGGAGCTGGCGTATGTCATGGGCTACGATGCCCAGATGCACCGCGAGATCGTTTCGCAGGGCGAGATGGAAAAGCAGCTTGCCACCGCGATCAGGAACCATTACCTCCAGCTCTATTACCAGCCGAAGTACGACCTCAAGCGTCACTGCATCATGGGCGCGGAGGCACTCATCCGCTGGATCACGCCCGACGGCAATATGATCTCCCCGAATGTGTTTATTCCCATCGCGGAGAAGACCGGCATGATCTCGGATATTTCGCATTTCGTACTGGTCGAGGCCGTCCGCCAGAATGCCGAATGGCAGAAGGCAGGTCTTTCCCCGATCGTCATGTCGATCAATTTCGCGTCCGGCGATTTCTACCAGGCCAACATCTGCGATACGGTCGGCTACGAGCTCGAACGCCGCGGCCTCGAATCGAAGTGGCTGGAGCTGGAGCTGACCGAGCGTCTGGCGCTGGGCGACATCAATTACACCGTGCAGCAGATGAATGCGCTGCGTGACATGGGCATTCTGCTTGCAATGGATGATTTCGGCACGGGCTATTCGTCGCTGAGCTACATTCAGCTTCTCCCGCTGACGCTTTTGAAGCTCGACCGGTCGTTCATCATTGAGATCGAGACAGACACGGTGGCACAGGAGATCGTTTCGGCGGTCATCAAGATCGCCAAGTCCATGAACATCGAGACCATTGCCGAGGGCGTGGAATACCAGGGACAGTCCGACCTGCTGGCACGGATGGGCTGCGATTACATCCAGGGCTATCTGTACGGCAAGCCCATGACGGCCGCTGATTTCCGTGTGCGGCTGATCGAAAATACACCGGGCTATCAGGGTTAAGGAGGCAGAAATATGCAGGCATCTGAGCCGAAAAAGCGCTATTCACTCGGCGAGGAGATTTTCAATTCCGTATCGCATGGCGTGGGAGCGCTGCTGGCGATCGCGGGGACAGTCATTCTGATCGTATTTGCGGCGATCCACCGGGGCGCTATTGAAGTAGTCAGCGCGTGTGTCTACGGGGCATCGCTGATTATCCTGTACGTCATGAGCACACTGTATCACGCGCTGACGAACAGGACGGCCAAGCATGTATTCCAGATCATGGATCACAATACGATCTTTTTGCTGATCGCGGGAACATACACGCCGTACACGCTTTGCTGCATCGAGCCGAAATGGCTTGGCTGGACGATCTTCGGGGTTGTCTGGGGCGCGGCGGTGCTGGGCATCGTGCTCAGCTCGATCAGTCTGGAGAAATTCCGGCGCATTTCGACCTTCTGCTACATTCTCATGGGCTGGGGCATCATCTTCGCCATCAAGCCCCTGAAAGAGGGCATGCCGCGCTTTTCGCTCATCATGCTGGTGATCGGCGGCGTGCTGTATTCCCTCGGGTGCATCTTCTACGTCATCAAGAAGATCCGGTATTTCCATTCGATCTGGCATCTGTTCGTGGTGGCGGGCAGCCTGATGCACTGGTTTTCGATACTTTGGGCGATCGGGTTTGAATTGCAATAAGAACCGGCAAATATAATGTCTGATTGAAGCGGTGTGGGCGAAGCCCTGACAATCAAAATCCCTCCCCGCTTGCGGGGGAGAAAATAGGAATCATACTGCGAACGCAGTTTTAATAAGGAGGAAATCCATCATGGCAAAAAAACGAATCGGCATCCTGACCTCCGGCGGCGACTGTCCCGGACTGAACGCAACCATCCGCGGCGTGGCGAAGGCCTGCTATGAGCGCATGGGTGAGGATCATGTAGAGATCGTGGGCATTTCCAACGGCTATTACGGCCTGATCCACGGGCTTTGCAGAACCATGCAGCCGTCGGAATTCTCCGGCATTCTCACGCAGGGCGGCACCATTCTGGGCACCAAGCGCCAGCCGTTCAAGATGATGACCGTCATCGGTGAGGATAACGTGGACAAGGTCAAGAATATGAAGGAGACCTACAAGAAGGAGCGCCTCGACTGCCTGCTGACCCTCGGCGGCAACGGCACCCACAAGACCTCCAAGCTCCTCTCGGATGAAGGCCTGAATGTCATCGGCCTGCCCAAGACCATTGACAATGACCTGTACGGTACAGATGTGACCTTCGGCTTCCATACGGCGGTGGACATTGCGACCGATGCCCTTGACCGGCTGCATACCACGGCGGCAAGCCATTCGCGCATCATCGTCTGCGAGATCATGGGCAACAAGGCCGGCTGGCTGACGCTGTATGCCGGTATTGCCGGCGGCGCGGACATCATTCTGCTGCCGGAGATCCCGTACAATATCGACAGCGTTTGCGATGCCGTCGTCAAGCGTGCGCAGAAGGGCAAGTCCTTCTCCATTCTCGCGGTGGCGGAGGGCGTCAATGATACCGAAATCGCCAAGCTCAAGAAGAAGCAGCGCGAGGCTTACCGCGCCGAGAACGGCAACGATACCGCCCGCATTGCGGCTGCGATCCAGAAGAACACCGGCATTGAAGCGCGTGTCTGCGTGCCGGGTCACATGCTCCGCGGCGGCTCTCCGAGTGCCTATGACCGCCTGCTGGCTACCCAGTTCGGCGTGCATGCCGCAAAGCTCATCGCAGAGGAGAAATTCGGCCGCACCGTTGCCTATGTGGACGGCAAGGTGACTGCCAACAAGCTCGAGGACATCGCCGGCAAGAAGAAGCTCGTCGATCCCAAGGGGCAGGAGGTTCAGACCGCCCGCGACCTCGGTATTTCCTTCGGTGACTGAGATCCCCTTGCATATGAAAAGCAAAAGCTCCGGGAAATCCCCGGAGCTTTTCATCATTTACTGTTCCAGCAGCTTCTCAATGTGGCTGATCTCTGCCTTTTCCTCGTCGGTCACAAAGCCGTCGCTCTTGGCCACGATGTCACAGACCAGCGTCAGCAGGTTCTTGTAGGCCTGCGTCAGCTTTTCATTGAAGCTCGCCATCAGCCGGATGCTGTCGGCAATTTCCTCCTCGAAGGATTCGCTTGCGATCAGCTCCTTGCAGCTCTCGAAAACCTGCTCCAGCTCGCCGTCATTGTAATCAAAGCCGAAGAGCTTGTTGAGGTATTCGACCTCCTTGTTGCTCACCCAGCCGTCTGCCGAGATCGTCCGCAGAATGATGCTCACCATCAGGGATGCATAGTAATCCTGCATTTCCCCGTAGGTCTCGCGATCCCATTTTCCGTTCGATTCTGCCTCGGTCGCCTCGCAGCCGATCAGGAATTTCTCAAAGCCAAGCTGAAAGCTGGCTGCATTGATGTCCAGTTTGCTCATGATGTTCTCCTTACATTCATTTTCAATACATTTCGGTTCCGATTCCATACATTGTGAAGGTGTCATGCCTTTTGCTGCTGCAAATGCCATTCCAGCTCCTGCAACAGCCGGCGTTCCAGCTCGCGCTCCTCACCGGACGAAAACCGGTCAAGCGCTTCCCATGCTTCATCGAGGTACTTCCTTGTCCGCACCGGATCACGCTCCGTGCCGAATGCATAATACGCCAGCACCCGCCGGGCATTGGCATCCTTGTCCTGGTAGATCGCCGATGCACAGCGGCTCAGATATGCCTGCGCCGCAGCAGGATTCAGCTCGTACCGGGAATAGTAAAATACCATCCAGTAATAGGCAAGCGTCTCCGGCAGCAGAAATTGCTCCTGCGTCATGCACGCCGCAAGCTGCTCCGTCGGCGCTTTCAGTTCGTTTGTGCGCTCCTCCAGAAGCAGCATCGTCAGGTACAAGCACAGATACAGGAGCCGTTCGGGCTTGCCGGGATTTTTGTAGGGCAGCGTATCAAGCGGCTGCAAGCCCATGGCAGAGAGGGATTCTCCCTGCCGCATGCGGCGGGTGATCTGCCGGACATAGCCGCCGAGCCGCCGCATCGAGATGCCGTAGACATAGATCATGATGCCCACCGACTGCAATACCATCCAGCAAAGCCCGAAGCACAGCCACCCGATGAACAGCTCACTGTACCCCGGCACGCCCCAGATGCACACCCGCAGCGGGTAATTGCAGACATAGAGCACAATGCCGGTACAGGCCGCCAGCACCAGCGTCCGCACCACGGAATAGAGCAGCTCATGATCCTTCTCATACTGCCCGTCTGCATTCCGGCGGCCGATGAGGCTGTGCTGGATGAGCGGGGAGAATTTCCGGGCGCCCTTCGTCCAGGTGCCGTCGGTATTCCAGGTGAAGGTCAGGCCGAATACGGACACCGCATTCACGCGAAGGCCGAAATTCTGCGCAAATACCAGCCCGAACAGCAGAAACAGCAGATCCTTGATCCAGATTCCCGCAAAGAATCCGCAGGCATCTGCCAGCAGAGAGAGAGCCGGGATCCTGTTCATGCGCCGTCCTCCTCTGTCAGTGTCCGGCATGCCGCGATGTAATCGGGATTTTCCATCGCCGCGAGCGCCGAAGCCCGGACAGCCGGATCGTGATGCAGAAGCGCCAGATTCAGGAAGGTCTCGTCATCGTAGCTGCTCCATGCGCCGCCCCACGGATGCTCGAGTGTCAGCGATGCCGCCCGGCTGCCGCGCCGGAATGTCAGCGATGCACCGGAATCAAAGCAGTCCTGTCCCATGAAGCGGATGCTTTCGGGGATCTGTACGCCCTCCGGCATGGGGCCGGAGAATGCCGAACGTCCGATGTAGGTCATGCCCTCCGGCAGCCGGACGGACTGCAAAGACAGGCACAGCTCGAATGCCCTTGCTTCGATGCGTGTCACCCCGTCGGGAATGTAGACGCTTGTAATGGACGGCGGGAAATCCGGCATCGGTTCGCGCAGGCAGAGCTCTCCGTAGAGATCCATCGGATCGTCGGGATTGACGAGGGTACCCTCCGCACGCGGACGGCGGGGATATTCGGCATAGCGGGAGGCATCCTGTTCAAAGACGCCGCCGCCGATGCAGCGGACGCCGTCGGGAATGACGACCTGTTCCCTGGCGCCGTGGTAGGCGATGAGCACGCCGTCGCCGCAGATGACGAAATCCTCCTTCTGTTCCCCGAACCATGGGGTATCATAGAAGGCGCGGTAGCCGATGCGCCGCACGCCGCCGGGAATATGCAGATGTGTCAGCTCCGTACACCGGCAGAAGGCATAGTCATCAATGCGCACCACGCTTTCCGGAAGGGTGACCGAGGTGACGGGCAGCCCGGCGAAGGCCTGCTTGCCGATGACGCGGATGCCGTCGGGAACGGTGATCTCGGTGTTCCGGCCGGTATAGCCGACCAGGACGAAGCCTGCGGTCACGAAGCCTTCGGCATCGGTCTGCATCCAGCGGGTATCGCGGAAGGCTTCCTTGCCGATGGAGGTGACGCTGCCGGACATATCGACCCACAGGAGGTTATCACAGCCGGAGAATGCCCCGGCGCCGATGAAGCGCACGGTATCGGGCAGAATGACCGTCCGGATGCGGCGGCAGCCGGAGAAGGCATAGTCTCCGATCTCCCGGATGCCGTCGGGAACGGTGAAATTGACAGCGGTATCAAGCCCGGCGGGAACGCAGACCAGTGAGCGTCCGTCGCGGGTATAGAGAATGCCGCCGATGCTTTTGTACATGGGATTTTCCCCGTCCACGGCAATTTCCCAGAGTGCCGGGCATTTCTCAAAGGCATTGACCGGGACATGGAGGATGCCGGCGGGGATATTGACCGAGCGCAGCGCTTCGCATCCGGCGAAGGAGAGGGTGCCGATGCCGCGCAGGGTATCGGGGAGAATGATCTTTTCGAGGCGGTTCGGATGCCGGAATGCCCGGTCACCGATATAGCGCACATGCGCAGGGATCGTCAGGACAGTCTCCTCGGGATCGGGGAGATATTCGAGGAGTGTCTGATTCTGAATGAGCAGTGCCATAGGGCAGACCCCCTTTGAAGCGGCTTACTTGGTGCCGAAGATTCTGTCGCCCGCATCGCCCAGACCGGGGACGATGAACTTGTCGTCATTGAGCCCCTCGTCCATGATGCCGCAGTAGATGTCCACATCGGGGTGGTTCTTGATGAGCTCGGCAGCGCCCTCGGGGGAGCTGATGATGCACATGAACTTGATGTTCTTCACGCCGATCTTCTTGAGCTCGGTAATGGCGGCGCAGGCGGTATGGCCGGTGGCAAGCATGGGATCGACGAGAATGACGTCGCGCTCTGCGATGTCATCGGGGAGCTTGCAGTAATACTTGACGGATTCCTTGGTTTCCGGGTCGCGGAACATGCCGATATGGCCGATCTTGGCGGCGGGCACGAGGGAGGTGACGCCGTCGATCATGCCGAGGCCTGCGCGGAGGATCGGCACGAATGCGAGCTTATGGCCGGAAACGATCTTGGTCTTGGCCATGCAGATGGGGGTCTCCATTTCGATCTCCTTCAGGGGCAGATCGCGGGTGGCCTCATAGCAGATGAGCATGGCGGTCTCCGAAACGAGCTCACGGAATTCCTTGGTGCCGGTGTTCTTGTCGCGCATCAGCGAGATCTTATGCTGAATGAGCGGGTGGTCGATGACATGTAAACTTGCCATGGTTTGAATCCTCCATTTCTGAAACTTATGCCTTGTTTTCGAGTGCGGTGATCTTGTCCACGCGCCGCTGGTGCCTGCCGCCTTCAAAGTCGGTATGCAGGAAAATATCCACCAGCTCGACGGCAAGCCCCTGACCGATGACGCGCTCGCCCATGCACAGGACATTGGCGTCATTGTGCAGGCGGGTGTATCTGGCCGAGAAGCAGTCGCTGCATACAGCGGCACGGATGCCGGGGATCTTGTTGGCAGCCATACTCATGCCGATGCCGGTGCCGCACAGCAGAATGCCGCGCTCTGCCTCGCCGGAAGTGATCTTCGCGCACAGTGCCTCTGCCATATCCGGGTAATCGCACGGCTCTCCGTCGGTACCCATATCCATATAGGCAATGCCCTGTTCGTCCAAATGCGCCATGATCGCCTTTTTCAGCGATACGGCAGCGTGGTCACAGCCAATTACGATCATAAATCTCTCTCCTTATTGCCGGGGGCGCTGCCCCCTTTTGGTTTGTCAGGGTATACTGTGGAGCTGCCCTCTGCACCCCCGAAGGACTGGTGCTTCAAGAAAGGCTTTGCCCCAAAACAGATTCCTTACCGTTCCGATTTTCTCCTGGAAATATTCACCGCCTGCAAGTAGCTTGCCGTCAGGTCGGCGGCATGCGGCAGCTCTGTGTGCGTGTCTGCAAATTGCGCGGCGCACTGGCAGACACCCGCTGCCGATTGCAGCCGCAGCATGGGCGGGACAGGCCGCAGAAGCGCTGCGCTTTCATGCGATTCCTGGTACAGCCGCAGCAATTCCTCCGTACCGTCACCCGTCAGGACAATGCCCTCACCGATCCGGCCGATCATTTCCATGATCTCCGATGCCGTGTGCAGCTCGTCCGGTGTCTGCCGTTCCAGATGCCGCGGGTCATAGTCCATGTAGATCTGATACGAGAACCATGCGCTGTAAAACAGATCACTCCTTGCATGCATCACCGACAGGATATGCCTTGCCGGGAAGATCCTCGATGCCATTGCTTCCAGGGTGGAAACGCCGATGCACGGAACATCGCGCACCATCGCCATGCCCTGCACCGCCGCAAGCCCGATGCGGATGCCGGTATACGACCCCGGCCCCACGCTCACCGCGTAGCAGTCCACATCCGCCTCCGTCATGCCGCATTCCCCGAGCAGGGAAATGCACATCGGCAGCATCGTCTGGGAATGCGTGCGGGTCGTATAGACGGAGCGTTCTCCGAGCAGGATCCCTGCTTCCGTGTCGAGGATCGCGCAGGATGCGACCTTCCCGGAGGTATCAAGTCCCAATATCCGCAAACCGTTCATCTCCTTGCAGCGTGATTTCTCTGTCCGCATCCCCCGTGCGCGTGAGCGTCAGGGTCATGGTATCCTCCGGGAGTGCGGATGCAATGTTTTCCGACCATTCCACCGCAAAGACGCATTCCGTCTGCGGGTAGTCGTAGAATCCGGTGGTTTCCAACTCCTCCTCATCCATGATCCGGTACATGTCGAAATGGATCAGCGGGGTCGCAGCTCCCTGGGTATATTCATGGACGAGTGCAAAGGTCGGGCTGGTCACGAGGTCGTCAAGCCCCATTCCCTCGGCAATGCCGCGGGTGAAGGTCGTCTTTCCCGCGCCCAGACCGCCGCGGTAGGCGAGCACATCCCCCGCATGCAGCCGCGCCCCGATCTGACGGGCAAGCGCGATCGTTTCCTCGGGGGAATGCGTTGTCCAGCGAAAGGTCTGCATCAGAACAGACCCTTGATATTGCCGTCGTTGTCGCAGTCGATATTGAATGCCGCCGGCTGCTTGGGCAGACCGGGCATGGTCATAATATCGCCCGTCAGGCAGACCACGAAGCCTGCACCGGCAGACAGGCGCACATCACGCACGGTGATGACAAAATCCTCCGGCTTGCCGAGGAGCTTGGGATCATCCGAGAGGGAATACTGCGTCTTGGCAATGCAGACCGGCAGCCCGCCGTAGCCGAGATCTTCAATTTCTTTGAGTGCCTTGGCGGCTGCGGGGAGGAATTTCACACCGTTTGCACGGTAAATTTCCCTGGCGACGGTCTCGACCTTCTTGGCAATGGAGAGGTCGGACTTGTAGAGGACGCGGAAGCCGTCCTTGTTTTCGTCGGTCATGCTGATGGTATCCACGACCTTCTGGGCAAGATCCATGCCGCCCTCGCCGCCGCGTGCGAATACCTCACACATGGAGGTCTCGACGCCGAGCTTCTTGCAGTAATCGGCAATGAACCGGAGCTCCTCGGCGCTGTCGGTGTAGAAGCGGTTGATGGCAACGACCACCGGCACATGGTACTTGAACATATTCTCAATGTGGGTGCGCAGGTTCACGATGCCGCGGCGCAGGGCATCCACATCGGGCTTGGAAAGCTCGGATTTCTCGATGCCGCCGTTGTATTTGAGTGCGCGGACGGTTGCCACGAGGACAACGCAGGAGGGCTGGAGCCCGCCGTAGCGGCACTTGATGTCAAAGAATTTCTCGGCGCCCAGGTCGGAGCCGAAGCCTGCCTCGGTGATGCAGTAATCGCCGAGCTTGAGGGCGAGCTTGGTGGCGCGGATGGAATTGCAGCCGTGTGCGATATTGGCGAAGGGGCCGCCGTGAATGAGCACGGGGGTATGCTCGAGGGTCTGCACGAGATTGGGCTTGAGGGCATCCTTGAGGAGTGCGGTCATGGCACCCTCTGCATGCAGGTCGCGGGCATAGACGGGCTCGCCGTCGGTATTGTAGGCAACGAGGATGCTGCCCAGACGCTTTTTGAGGTCGGCCAGATCGGTCGCAAGGCAGAGAATGGCCATGACCTCGGAGGCAACGGTGATCTGGAATCCGTCCTCACGCGGAACGCCGTTGACGCGGCCGCCGAGACCGACGATGATGCTGCGCAGGGCGCGGTCATTCATGTCCATGCAGCGCTTGAACAGGATGCGGCGGGTGTCGATCTTCAATGCATTGCCCTGCTGGATGTGGTTGTCGAGCAGCGCACAGAGGAGGTTATTGGCAGCGGTCATGGCGTGGATGTCGCCGGTGAAATGCAGGTTGATGTCCTCCATGGGGACGACCTGGGAATAGCCGCCGCCGGCAGCACCGCCCTTGATGCCGAATACGGGGCCGAGGGACGGCTCACGCAGGGCGAGCACGGCCTTCTTGCCGATTTTGGCCATTGCCTGGCCGAGACCGACGGAAACGGTGGTCTTGCCCTCACCGGCGGGGGTGGGATTGATGGCGGTCACCAGAATGAGCTTGCCGTCCGGACGACAGGCGGTCTTGGCGTAGAGGGATTCGGAGAGCTTGGCCTTGTAGTGGCCGTAGGGCTCAATATCGGCCTCGTCAATGCCGATCTGTGCGGCAATTTCCTTGATGGGCAGCATTTTCGCCTGCTGGGCGATCTCGATATCTGTCAGCATAATGATTTCCTCCTGATACTATGGTCGTGAACAACCAATATATAATTTAAGTATAGCACACTTTGACGGATTTGTAAAGCGGTTTGTTATGATAATTTGTGGGGGGCCTTGGTGGGGGCGAGCCCCCAAAAAAGCACCCCCGACATTACCAACAAAAGAAACCTCTTTACAAATCCCCGAAAATATGGTATACTGGTAACGTCAGACCGAAACCCCGCAAAAGAAAGGAACCCCGAAATGACTATGAAACGAATTTCCGCCATCTGTGCAGCCGTGCTTGCCGTTTCCCTGACCGGATGCGGCAGCGCAAGCCGGGTGGATCCTGAGTATATTTCCACCGAAACCGCCCCCGCTGTGGAGACCCTTCCCGCCGAGGAGGAGACTACCGAGGAGGAAACCACCGAAGCAGCAGGGGGGAGCGGCACCGTGCATTTCCTTGCTGTCGGTGACAACCTCATCCATACCCGCGTCTACCAGAGCGCCCAGGAGCATGCCGAGGGCGATGAGGCGTACAATTTCTATTACTGCTACCAGAATGTCCTGGACAAGGTCGAGGCCGCAGACCTGGCCTTCATCAACCAGGAGACCGTCATCTGCAACGGTGAATATGAAGTCACCGGCTCCAATCTGAATTTCTGCTCTCCGGATGAGCTGGGCATTCAGCTTGTGGACATGGGCTTTGACATTGTGAACCTGTCGAACAACCACATTCTCGACAAGGGCGCTGACGGCATGCGTGCCTGCATGGATTTCTGGGATGAGCGCGTCGCGGAGAATCCGGGGCTGATTGTGGAGGGCGTTTACCGCGATTACCAGGACATGTTCGATTACCGCACGACCGAGGTCAACGGCGTGACCGTCGGCGTTCTCGGCTATACCGACCACACCAACGGCTATTCGCTCCCGGCTTCCTCCGAAATGGAGATCCCCTACCTGCATGAGGAGGAGCTGATCGAAAAGCAGATCAAGGAGCTGTCCGAAATGGTGGACTGCGTCGTTGTTTCCGCACACTGGGGCGTGGAGGATACGCATGTCATCAGCGAGGATGTCAAGTCCATTGCGAAGAAAATGATCGGCTGGGGCGCGGACATCATCATCGGCACCGGCCCGCACACCTTGCAGTCGATGGAATACATCACCCGTCCGGACGGGACGGAGGGATTTGTCTACTATTCGCTGGGCAATTTCATTTCCGGACAGACGGATAATTTCAATATGGTCGGCGGCATGGCGCTCTTTGACATTGTCAAGGAAAACGGCGTCACGACCATTGAAAACCCCAAGCTGACACCGCTTATCACACAGTATGAGACAGGACACCTGAACAATGTGCGTGTGTACCCGTACTATCTGTACACCGACGAGCTGATCGCGGATCACGGCATTCCGTATTCCCCGTGGGGCACCGCCAAGGGCTGGAGCCGGGACATTTTGGAAACGATCATCCAGAACAATGTGCCGGAGGAATACCAGCAGCTGGAACCCTGACCAAAGGGGGCTTTTCCCCTAAAATTCTGAAAAAAGAACCGCAGCTCCGGGTAAAACCGGAGCTGCGTTTTTGCGGCTGTGAAATGCTGTTTACTTGACGGCGATCTCCGCAAAGTCCGCGATCAGCGAAACGGTGTACTTGAGAATGAACAGGGAATCGGAGCTGTCCGGGCTGCCGCTGCGGTCTACATCGGCAGCGATCATCTGGGTATCCTCCAGCTCGGTCATGCCCAGCAGGGACTTGTTGAGCATGATGACATCCAGCAGCTCGATCTTGTTGTTGCCGTCCACATCACCAAGCAGCACATCGCCGGTGGCAGGCTTGGAATCCTCGGTCGTTTCGGTGGTCTCCGTGACCTCCGTAACCTCGGTGGTCTCGGTCGGCTTTGTCTCCGGCTCGTAATCCGTCGGCTCCGTGCCGACCTCCTGCAGGCCGTCTACGATGGATTCAAAGCAGGGCTTAACCGTGTAATCTTCATTGAACAGCAGCGGGGAGCCCCATGCACGCCAGCTCATATCATCGGTCGTGCCCCAGAATACAACCGCGGATACATGATCCTTCTGCTCCACGATGCAGTCCATCAGGTCGGAATAATACTGCGCCTGCAAGGCAAGCTGCTCGTCAGTCACCGCAAGATTCTTCGACAAGGTTGCATCCATCTCCGTGATCTGCACATCCAGACCGGTCGCGCAGAATTTGTCAAGCGCCTTCTTGTAGACCGATACCGACGGGAAGGGCTCGGTGGTGTCGTTGTTCATGACCGCCAGATGCGACTGCATGCCGATGCCGTCAATGTACTGGCCGTCCTTGTTGATCTCGTCGATCATCGCAATGATCGCGTCGGTCTTCTGCGGCATGTATTCATTGAAATCGTTGTAATACAGCTTGGTCTCCGGGCGGGCGTACTTTCTGGCATATTTGAATGCATACGGAATGAAGGAATTGTCCCCGAATACCGCCGTCCAGCCGGAATAATTGCCGCTTTCCTCGTAGGTGCCGGGCTGACGGGGCTTGCCGTCGTCGAGCCATGCCTCATTCACAACGTCCCATGCATAGAAATCCACATCCGGATATTCCTCGTCGATCACGCCCAGGACATTCTTGATGTAGTTCTCCATTCTGCCGAGCATCGTTTCCTTGTCCACCCAGTCGCCCTCCGGGTCGTAGCCGACCTTGAAGAACCAGCCCGGTGTCTGGGAATGCCATACCAGGACATGACCGCGCACCGGCATGTTGTTGTCGCGGCAGAAATTCAGGATCGTTCTGGCATTGCCCTTGAGGGAAACGGCCACGGCAGTCTCGTCACCGTCGGCAGCAAGCGCCTGGCATGCCTTCTGGTCGAGCATGTTCTCCGGCTTGAGCTCATTGCCCAGGGTAATGGAATTGTAGTGCTTCATGATGAGCTGCTTGGTGGCCAGCGGGGAAAGCTCGTCGGCTGTGACAGCGCCGCCGATCCTGAAGCAGTCGGCATAGACATTCTTCAGCGACGGCACATCGCTCTGAATGGTGTAGCTCGGCGTGGTCTTGATGGCGAAATCATCGACGTACAGATTGCAGGCGTCATTGGCCTCAACGTAGATGAAGACATCATGCATGTCCTCGGAGAAGCTGAACTTGGTCTCCGGGAACTGCTTCCAGTCGCCGGAGCTGGTCGCTTCGGCCAGATTGCCGTAATGCACCTCGCCGTCAGCATCGGTATACTGCATGCTGAGCTTGCAGGAATTGTACCACTCTGCCTTGACCCAGCAGGAGGCGGTATAGCGCACGCCGGGCTCACAGATGGTATCGACCTGGATCTGGGGGCCGTTCCAGCCCTTGGAGCGTTCGGTGACGGTCATGACGGTCTTGCCGGACGGTGCGTCTGCATCCTCTGCGGTGCCGAGCACGGAGGTATCGGTATCGCCGCGCTTGGAGAAGGCGGAAACATCCCCGTCCTCAAAATCGGTGGCATAGACCGCAGTCACACCGGGCTTGTCCTCCGCAGTGACCGGCATGGCGGCAGCGGTGGAGGCGGCACACACGGCAGCAGACAGCGCTGCGAGAATGCGTCTGGTCTTGAAATTCATATCAGATTCCTTCCTTTCATCGGTATCAGATTCCCCTTTTGAACGCCGGTGGGCGCTCATTATTGTAATTGTAGCACGGAAAGCACAATTTGTCAATAGTTTTGTGAAAATCTACTAAATGTATACTTGATACTTTTCGGGGCTGCGGGGGCGCAGCCCCCGCACCTAAAACCCCCTCCCCGTGTGCGGGGAGGGGGCAGGGGGAGGGGCGGATCAGCAGTACGCCTTCCCCGGAACAGGCTATTTTGAAAAGCACACAAACGCTCCGGGTTTCTCCGGGGCTTTCATGGGGCTGCGGGGGCGCAGCCCCCGCACCTAAAACCCCCTCCCCGCGTGCGGGGAGGGGGCAGGGGGAGGGGCGGATCAGCAGTACGCCTTCCCCAAAACAGACTTTTTTGACAAGC